>JAZORV010000114.1:0-7852 GCA_045656785.1 Acutalibacteraceae bacterium
AGAGCGTTAAGCTCGCGAACAGCTTTCGCATAAACTCCTGCAGGCTTTTCAATAAGAACGTGCTTGCCGGCGTTCAATGCTTCAGTTGCATATACGGGATGAAGATAATGAGGTGTTGCAACCAAAACTGCATCAACGTCATCAGATTTTATCAATTCGATGGCATCCTTATATTTTTTAACTTCGTGATTAACAAGTGCGGCGCCTCTTTCGAGCGCAGCATCGTCGATATCACAAACTGCTGTAACTTCACCATTGGGGATTTTGCCATCATTAAAGTTTCTGATATGGCCTGAACCCATATTACCAAGACCGATAATACCTAAACGTACTTTTTCCATTTTCATTTCCTCCAAAAAATTAAGCTATTTCTACATCAAGTTTTTTCAAGATATTCATAAGAGCATCGTATGCTTTAATAAACATTGGCTTGCCGCAAACAGCAATATCGCCGGTAAGAAGATGGGGCTCCAATGAAAGGAAGCCTTCAAAACCTGCATTAGCAAGCTCGGTTAATATGTATTCAACATTTCCATCGCCTTCGCCGCTCGGAACAACAACTTTGTCGCTTGCTCTTGCGTCCTTAATATGCATATAAACAATCTTATCGCGAAGAAGAGAGAAGCCAGCCTTAGTTTCAGAATCGCACTGAACGAAGTTTGCGGGATCGAAAATACCCTTAACAACATCGAAATCCACGTTATCGAGAACAACCTTGCAGCGCTCTGCGATATCGCCATAGATTCCTTTTTCGTTTTCATGGAGAAGAACAATGCCCGTTCCTCTTGCGTAATCCTCAAAGCATTTCCAACGCTTCAAAACTTCATCCTTATATTGATCAGCATCCTCGCCTTCGGGGATGAAGAAGCTGAACATTCTGATATAGGGAGCTTCCAAAAGCTTTGCTATCTCAACTGTGTGCTTAAATTTCTCAAAATGGGGCTCGAAATCATCGGTAATCTTAATCTTTCCGATAGGAGAACCAACAGAAGAAAGCTTAACGCCCGCTGCATCGAGCTGCTTCTTGATTTCTTTAACCTCCTCGAGAGAATGGTCAACGAGACCCTTTCCGTTAACGTTTCTCATTTCCATATGCTTAATTCCAAGCTCGTTTAAAACAGCTAACTGCTCGGAAAGGTCATTGGAAATTTCATCGGCAAAGCCGGAAATAATAAATTTACTCATCTAAACTTTCCTTCCTTTCGGGTTTACTCACATATATTATACTATTTTATTAGTGGAAAAGCAATTATAATATTTTAAGAAATTAAAGGTCTAAATTTGTACTTTTTTAAGATAACGCGATAAACGCGCAAAGATTTCCCCTTTCGCCGCCGGTTGCACGATGAGAATGAAGATATTCTGAATTACAACAAGTGCATATATCGCTGACCAAAATATTCTCTTCTTTCAGACCCGAATAAAGTAGAGTTTGGCGACAGACCTCTTTCAAATCAAGCTGATAATGACCGTTTCCCTTATCAGTTAGAACTTTATCTAAATTAAGATAGGTCATCTCCTTTATCCTGCTAATAACAGCATCATCGACCTCGTAGCAATCCTTACAGATAGAAGGGCCGATAACCGCCAAAACATTCTCTTTTTTGGAAGAATATTCATTAACCATTTTTTCAACTGTTTTTTTACCTATTTCTCCAACAGTTCCTCGCCAACCCGAATGAGAGGAGGCTATAACTTTTTTAACGGGGTCATAGAATAACAGCGGCACGCAATCGGCAAAAGAAGAACAAAGGGTTATCCCCTTTTTATCAGTTATAAGCCCATCGATATCATTTGAAAGCTCTCCCCTTTTCTCGACCCTTACGACGTTTGTTGTATGGGTTTGATGGGTTTTGACTACCGACTCTGTTTCAACCTCGATGCAATCGCAAATTCTTTTGAAATTTTCATCAACACTCGCCTCAACATCGCCATTTGAATAGCTCAAATTCATTTCGCTGTATCTGCCCTGTGAAACACCGCCGATTCGGGTTGAAAAGCAATGCTTTATTCCACCTGCTTTTTCAAAAATCGGGAAGGTTATAAAAATGACTCCGTTTTTCTCGTTTATCTTGCAATTTTGACTTGTAAGCATCAAAAAAACCCCTTAATAGATTTTATCTTCGGTCGTGGTGATGGCAACCGTTTCTCCATCACATTTCATTTCTATCGTTCCATCATCCATGGTTTGATAGGTTTTTATTTTCCTTTCGGATATACGTGTGAGAGTTTCGTTATGCGGATGACCGTACCGATTGTCCTCGCCAACAGAAATTATAGCGTAATCCGGAGTTACGGCATCTAAAAATTTATCGCTTGTTGAGGTTGAGCTTCCGTGATGTCCGACCTTTAATACATCCGCGTCAAGATCGGCATCTATATTCAAAAGTTCCTTTTCGTTGTTGTCCGTTGCATCTCCCATAAAAAGAAATGAAACTCTACCGTATGTAAGCTTGATTATTGCGGAATACTCATTAAGATCTCCATAATTCGAATTGATTGGTCCCAAGCATTTTATTTCGAGATTTTCTTCATCCGAAATTATCAATCCACCTTCGGCTCTGATTGGCTCGCAACCATTTACAGTTATTGCATTCAACAATCTTTCATAAACAACCGTTGAAGGAATATCGCTTTCCCCAATTTCGGGCAAAATTATTTTTTCGACTTCGAATGAATTTAAAACGTCATCAAGGCCTCCAATATGATCGGCATGAGGATGAGTTGCAACGATATAATCTATTTTTTCGATTCCCTGATCCTCGAGATAGGCTACGATTTCTTCGCTGCAAAAGGTATCGCCGCCATCAATAAGCATAACCTCATTATCGGGAAGAAAGATGAGTTCGCTATCCCCTTGCCCCACATCGAGAAATTTAACGACTATTTCTCCGTTTTTGAGCTTTTCGGAAGTATTTTCCGATGGAAATCCGCAAGAAGAAAAGCATAAACAAGTCGACAAAATGACGCATAAAATTTTAATCTTTTTAATCATATCCTATTTTGCTCCTTTTTTCGTTTTAATATTTATATTTTATCACTTTTCTTTTTACCTTGCAACACAAAATTTAGTAGTTTTTCCTTGACAATTCCACCATCAGTATGTATAATATAGATAATATGTAAAAATATGCGATTTATCTCGCTTTTGTTTGCCGAGATCTTTTCGGGCAATAATATTTATATAAAGCCTGGTCTTTTTTAAAAGACCTTAAACCCCAACAATATAATAAGAGGTGCCTTATTTTGGATAAATTTGTTATAACCGGCGGAAAACCTCTGCACGGTGAAATCAATATAAGCGGTGCTAAAAATGCCGCAGTCGCAATTATCCCCGCAGTTCTTTTATGTGATGAAGTTTGCCGAATTGAAAACGTTCCCGAAATTTCGGATGTTTCGGTTATGGTTAAGATATTATATGAGCTTGGTGCATCCGTTAAGATGATCAACCGCGATACAATTGAAATTGACCCAAGAGGTGTTAAGTCCTTTACTGTCCCTGCAGAAATGAGTAATCGTATGCGTGCGAGTTCTTATTTTATGGGAGCCATGCTTGGAAGATTCAATCGCTCGAGAGTTGCCCCTCCCGGAGGCTGTGATTTTGGAGTTCGCCCCATCGATCAGCATATCAAGGGCTTTGAAGCACTCGGTGCAAAGGTTACTATTGATAGCGGTATGGTTGACGCCAAAGCCGATCTTCTTATGGGCGGCCCTATTTATCTCGATAAAGTTTCGGTTGGAGCAACTGTTAATATTATGCTCGCCGCGGTTAAAGCAAGAGGGCTCACCGTTATCGAACACGCCGCTAAAGAGCCTCATATCGTTGATCTTGCCAACTTCCTCAACTCCATGGGCGCAAACATTATGGGCGCAGGAACAAACGTTATTAAAATTCGCGGAGTTTCTGAGCTTCACGGAACGACATACAGCATCATCCCCGACCAAATAGAAGCCGGAACTTATATGGTTGCCGCTGCCGCAACGGGCGGAGACGTTCTTATAACAAACGTAATCCCGAAGCACTTGGAATCCATCATTGCAAAGCTGGTTGAAACAGGTGTAACGGTCGAGCAATACGATGATAGCGTTCGTGTTATTTCAAACGGAAGACCGAGAAAATGCAATGTCATCACGCAGCCTCACCCCGGATTCCCGACAGATATGCAACCTCAGATGGTGGTTTACCTTTCCATCGCTGAAGGGACAAGCATTATAACCGATAACGTTTGGGACAACCGCTTCAGATACGTTGATCAGTTAACTATTATGGGGGCTGAAATTCAGGTTGACGGAAGAGTTGCAGTGGTTTCAGGAGTTGAAACCCTCAAAGGTGCTCCCGTTTCATCGACAGACCTCAGAGCCGGCGCCGCATTGATTATTGCGGGTCTCTGTGCACAAGGCAAAACTGAGATTGATAATATTGAATATATCGACAGAGGCTATGCAGGAGTTGTCGAAAAGCTCTGTGCAGTTGGCGCGGATATAAAGAGGGTTCGTTATCCCGATCCCGTAAGCGTTAGAGAAGCGCTTTGATAAATAGTAAAAAATTTAAGCGTGGCTGAAAATGCTGCGCTTAAAATATTTTGAAAGGAGAAACACCGATGGCAAGATTCTGCCCCCTTTTCAGTTCTTCGAGTGGAAATTGCATATATATAGGTAATAACAAAACGCATATTCTGATCGATTGCGGAGTTAGCGCAAAAAAAGTTATAGCAGCGCTCGAAGGCATAAACGTTTCTCCCGATGATATTTCGGCAGTTTTTATAACCCACGAGCATTCCGATCATATTTCGGGTCTTCACGCCTTTTGTGCTAAAAGAAATATCAAAATCTATGCATCTTATGGCACCTGTGAAGCGATTTCGGAAATGCCTAAGGTCAGCTCGGGGCTCGATATCTCCCCTATTGATGATATTATCGAGCTTCCGGATATAACAGTTCATCGATTTAAAACAAGTCATGACTGCGCAGATTCAAGCGGCTATAAAATCTCCCTTTCAGGAGAGCATAATTTCGCAGTTTGCACCGATACAGGTTGCATTACGAGAGATCTTCTTGGGGAGATAAAGGGCTGCGATCTTGTTCTTCTCGAATCTAACCACGATGTTACCATGCTTCAAAAAGGACCATACACCCCTTCAATGAAAAAAAGAATTCTTTCGAATCAAGGTCATCTTTCTAACGGAAGCTGCGCCGAGGTTTTGCCTCAGCTTGTTGATTCGGGAACAACATATATAGTATTGGGGCACATGAGCCAAAACAACAACCTCCCTGAGGTTGCAGAAAGCGCTGCCGAAGCCGAGCTCATAAAGCATGGCCTTTCAAGGAATCAGGATTACATATTGTATGTAGCACCACCTTCAGGCGGAAAGCTTATTTCATTATGAGGAGAAAGAAATGCTAAAAATAACCCTTATAACCGTAGGTGCTTTAAAAGAGAAATATTTTTCTGAAGCCTCAAAGGAATATGAAAAAAGGCTCGGTGCTTTTTGCTCGCTAAACGTAATAGAGCTTGAGCAGACGAAATTGCCAAGCGAACCTTCAAACGCTGAAATCTCCATCGCTTTAAAAAAGGAAGCAGAAAAAATCGATAAGGCAATTCCTAAAGGCGCGGCAGTTATACCGCTTTGCATAGAGGGCAAGGAAATCAACAGCGAGACTTTGAGCCGAAAGATAAATGAATTAGAATTAGGATATTCTCATTTATGCTTTATCATCGGCGGCAGCTTTGGAATAGATGAAAGCATAAAGCAAAAAGCAAATATGAAGCTTTCGATGTCTAAAATGACCTTTCCTCATAGATTAGCGAGGATAATGCTTTTAGAACAGATTTACAGAGCTTTTAAAATAACTCAAGGTTCAACATACCATAAATAAAAATAAAGTTTTTCAAAAAAACTATTGACCTTTGAAGAGGAATGTGATATAATCATTGTACCTCTTTAAAGGTCTTCTTTTTTGAAGGCTTTTTTTGTGTGCAAAATTTTTGGAGACTATGCGAGAAAATTTCCAATTATTTTGCAAAGAAAGAGGGAGGCCGCCCGGACCTTGTTCCGGTAAAATTTTTCCGTAAAACGGAGGTGCCGTCATGAGAGTTAAAATAACACTCGCTTGTACAGAATGCAAGCAACGCAACTACAACACTATGAAGAACAAGAAGAATGATCCTGACAGACTTGAAATGAACAAGTATTGCAGATTCTGCAAAAAGCACACTCTTCATAAAGAGACGAAGTAAGGAGGAATTAGCGTGAAAGCAATCAATTTTGGTTCAAAAATACTTGCGCTTCTCCTTGGTCTCGGAGCTCTTGTGCTCTTTTTCTTCCCGTTTGTAAGTTTCGTTATTGAAACGAAGGCAGTTGACGCTACAGGCGCACAGCTCGCATTCGGATCAACCCTCATCGAGAAATACGACCTCGCTAACTCGCTTTACATGCTCTTAACCTTCATCTTCACCGCTTTGGCCGCTCTCACAGCAGGCGTGGCTATTGGTGTTAAGAAGTCGGTTCCTGCAAGGATCGTATCTTTCGTTAGTGCCTTAGTCGGCGGTATTATAATGCTCGTAATCGCTCTTTCAAAGGTTGCAGCTTTTACCGACTGTCGCACAACGCCCGTCGCTTATATCGAAAATCTCGGCAAGCTTTCATATTCGATGATGCCCATCATCATCGCAATCTTGCTCTTCGCTTGCGCTATTATCGGTATTATCGGTTGGCTCGTTAATGACTATTTGGAAGTTCTCGCATCTAAAGGTCAGAAGCTTACCATTTTCCAGAAGATCAAAAAGTTCTTCCGCGAAATGTGGGCAGAAATCAAGAAGATCGTTTGGCCTAGCCGCAGTTCTATCTTAAGAAATTGCATCATCGTTCTTGTTATCTGCTTGCTCATCGGCGCATTCATCTGGTGCATCGATTGGCTCCTTGGAATGCTCGTTGATTACATTGCAGGCCTTAATGTTTAAGGAGGCTAATTATGGCAGACTTCAATGATGCAAAATGGTATGTTATCCACACATACTCCGGCTATGAAAACAAGGTTGCAACAGACCTTGAAACAATAGTCGAAAACCGTGGATTTCAGGATTTGATTCATGACATCAAAATCCCCACGGAAAAGGTTACTGAAATCAAAGACGACGGAACAACGAAGGAAGTTGAAAGAAAAATCTTCCCCGGATACGTTCTCGTTAAGATGATTGTAACCGATGAATCCTGGTACGTTGTAAGAAACGTTCGCGGCGTAACAGGTTTTGTTGGCCCCGGATCTAAGCCTGTCCCCCTGACGGACGCCGAGGTTGAATCTTTGGGCGTTGAGAAGCGCTCGGTTGAAATCAACTACAAAGTCGGCGATAACGTTAAGGTTATCGACAGTCCCTTGGAGGGCTACACGGGAGTTGTTGATGAAATCGATGTTGAAAACAACACCGTTAAAATCACGATTTCCCTTTTTGGCAGAGAAACTCCTGCCGAGCTTGAGCTCAATCAGCTTGCTCTGATTGATTAATCTTGCGAACAATCGCTTATTAAACCGGTCGTTTCGACCAAAAGCACTTGAGGAATAAGTTCAAGTGTTCGTGGGAGGTGCGCAAATCTTAGGCGTACCGCGTAACCACTAATTTTGGAGGTGCAAAAAATGGCTCAAAAAATCACGGGCTATATCAAACTGCAAATTCCTGCCGGCAAAGCTACACCAGCTCCGCCTGTAGGACCCGCGCTCGGACAGCACGGTGTAAACATCATGGCTTTCACCAAAGAATTCAACGAGCGCACAAAGAATGACGCAGGTCTTCTTATTCCTGTTGTTATCACTGTTTATGCTGATCGTTCTTTCAGCTTCATCACCAAGACTCCCC
>JAZORV010000115.1:0-2993 GCA_045656785.1 Acutalibacteraceae bacterium
CCTTCGAAAGCTTTTGTTGTGTAGCCATATTTTTCAGCATTTGCTTTAGCAAATTCTGCGCCCATTGTTCCATTCTTAGTTGCAACAACCTTGCCCTTAAGATCATCCAAAGAATCGATCTTGCTATCCTTTGCAACAACCATTACCTGGCCATCCTCAAAATAGCCATCAGAGAAATCAAAGATCTCTTTTCTTTCATCGTTAATGGTCATACCTGCGATAACTGCATCTGCCTGACCTGCCTGAACCTTTGCAAGAGCAGGATCGAAGCCAACGTTCATCATATTGTATTCGAAGCCCTGATCCTTAGCAACTGCAGCAATGATATCCATATCAATACCAACGTACTCTCCGCTTTCCTTATCATAGGACTCGAAGGGAGCAAAAGCATTATCCGAAACGATAGTATATACTTTCTTATCGGAATCCTTTTTCTCATCTGACGAGCAGCCTGCGAAGCAGCAAACAGCCATTGCGAGGCACATAACGAGCGCCAATAATTTCTTGAGTTTCATATTAATTTCCTCCTAAATTAACAATGCATTATAAATTTTGATAACATGCATTAATTTTTTAAATGATTATACACTAAATCTCGAATTAAGTCAACCCATTATTAATTAACCTTGCTTTTTTAAGCAAATCCACCTTTTCTCCTTTTTTTATTCGGTGCTCCGTTTGGGTATTTAACATAAATTTAACATAAATTTGATGGAGATTTTATTTCGATGGTATAAAATATATAATTAGTGGGCGTGCGACCGTTACATACTATTTATAAAAAACAAAAGCAAACAAAATGGAGGATGGGTATAAATGGAATTAAAAATGGATTTCACCCCGACTAACCTTGTGTTAGGTCTTGCGCTCGGTCTCGTTTTCTTTCTTTTCGGAATGACGCTCCTTTCGGACAACCTCGAAAAGATGGCAGGCGGTAAGCTCGAGCAAATGCTTAAAAAATCAACCTCAAATCTCTTTTTCGGAATGCTTCTCGGAGCCGGCATCACGATTGCCATTCAGTCCTCAAGCGCAACGACGGTTATGCTTGTTGGTCTTGTTAGCTCCGGAATTATGAATTTTAACCAGACCCTTTCGGTTATCTTCGGCGCTAATATCGGAACAACCCTTACCGCTTGGATAACAGGTCTTGCAACCACCTCGGGCGGCGGAGTTATAATGGATATTATGAAGCCTGCAAACTTCTCCCCTGTGCTGGCGCTTTTGGGAATTGCCCTCGTTATGATGGCAAAGAGCGACAAGAAAAAGAGCATTGGAACTCTTCTTATCGGCTTTGCTATTCTTATGTTCGGCATGGAGCTTATGAAAATCTCGGTTGAGCCTCTGAGCGAAATTCCCGAATTCCAAGAGCTTCTTCTCAAATTCCAAAACCCTGTTATCGGTGTTCTCGTTGGTACACTTTTCACTGCGCTCATTCAGTCCTCCGCGGCATCTGTCGGTGTTTTGCAGGCGCTTGCGGCATCAGGCGGCGTTACCTACGGAATGGCGTTCCCCATCATCATGGGTCAGAATATCGGAACCTGCATAACCTCGGTTATTTCGAGCTTCGGAACAAAGGCAAATGCAAAGCGCGTTGCGGTGCTTCATGTAGCTGTTAATACCATTGGAACTGTTATTTTCCTTGCAGTTTATATGATTCTCAATGCAGTAAACCTGCTTCCCTCCATCTTCTCTCAAGATATCGATGGCCCGGGAATCGCCCTTGTTCATACAATATTTAATCTTTCTATGACTGCGATGCTCTGCCCCTTCTCCAAATGGATTATCAAAATGGCAGAAAAAATCATCAAGGATGATAAGAAAGAGGACAAGCCTCGCAACAAGTTCGCCCTTGATGAGAGACTTCTCCTTTCCCCCTCCGTTGCTATCAACGAATGCAATGCTTACACCCTTCAGATGGCTGACAAGGCCTATTCATGCCTTTCCGGCGCAATCGATATTTTGGAAAACTACGACGATAAGCGCAGAAAAGAGCTTAAAGAAATCGAAAAAGATATTGATATGCTTGAAGATGCTTTGGGCAGCTATCTCGTTAAGATTTCGGCTTCGGCGCTATCCACAAACGACAGCAAGCGCGTTTCGAAAATGCTCCACACCATCGGCGATTTTGAGCGTCTGGGAGATCATAGCGTTAATATAATGAAAGCGGCAAAAGAGATGAATGATAAGGGCATCACCTTCTCTGATGAGGCGAAGGCAGAGCTTAAGGTTCTTATCGGAGCCGTTCGCGAAATCCTCGATATGACCTTCTCAAGCTTCTCCGAAAACGATGCGCTCCTGGCTGCTCGAGTTGAGCCTCTCGAACAGGTTATCGACCGCCTTAAGGCGCAGATCAAGAGCAACCATATCGACCGCTTGCAAAAAGGCAACTGCACCATTACTCTCGGCTTTATTCTCTCCGATCTCTTAACCGATTTCGAAAGAATATCCGACCATTGCTCCAATATCGCAGTTGCGGTTATCGAGCTTATCCACGGCCGCTATGATCCTCACGAATATCTCGCGGCAGTTAAAAAAGGCAGCGAAGAATTCTTCGAAGAATTTGATGAATATAGCGAGAAATACGTTCTTCCGCAAAGATAACTGAATCTATATAAAAGAAAAAACCACGCTAAACGGAACGTACTCTTAAGGATAAAATGCCTAAAAAAGCAACTTTTTGCGGGCTAATGTGTTAAAAAGACACGGTATGCGTCAGCATTACCGTGTCTTTTCGCCTTTTATCCCACTAAAAATTTATCTTTTTTAGGTGTTTAACAGTTTTGTAACGTAAAAATTTGTTCTTATATCGAAGCCGATAAACTGCAGAAATACTTTGTGTATTTCAAAGTTTGAGGCGATGATAGATGTCAATTTTTCGTCCCAAAACCAATTTGTCCTTAAGAGTACGTTCCGAAAGCGTGGTTTTTTTGATTAATGTGAGCAGCGCAAAAAGAAGGCTTGGCTTCTTCGGGGGGGATTTATTTTATTTCCTG
>JAZORV010000116.1:0-4063 GCA_045656785.1 Acutalibacteraceae bacterium
ACCGCTTGGCCTCCGACTTCTTGTAATGGGTATCCACGCCGCTTATGAGATTTTTGTTGGCGGAGTTGAGATAACGGGCGAAATTATGCTCACCTATCTCCCCGTTTCCGCCCTTTATATTCTTTCGATGGCGCTGGGCTACATTTCCCTTCGCTACATAGAGCTTTCAATTTCCAGCCCGATTTGCAATTCTTCGGGCGCGCTCGTTGCTATAATGACCCTTTTTATGGTCGGCTTCAAGGGCGTTGATCCGCTTATGCTCGGCGCAACGGTTCTCGTTTGCATCGGCGTTATCGGGCTTGGCATCGTTGAATATCGCGAGGATGATGAGCTTCGCGCAAAGAGACAGGATAAGGCAAACTTCCGTTATTCGAAATCGGTTTTAGCCATCCTTCTCCCCATTCTCTACTGTCTTTTGGATGCCGCAGGCACCTTTGCCGACTCCCTCGTTTTGCAGAAAATCGATGAAAACAGCGCAAACGTTGCCTATGAATTGACCTTCTTTATCGTAGGCGCGCTCTGCTTCCTTTTCTGCATCGGCTGGGGCGCAGGCAAGGCGCACGAAGAAACAGGCGAGGGCATAATGAAATCGACAGTAAAGGGCTTCAAAAAATGCTTCTTTATAAAAAGAGAGGCTTCAAAGCTCATCGGCGCAACCTTCGAAACTGTTGGTCAGTTCGCCTATATTATGGCGCTTGCCGATGAAGACCACGTTATGTTTTCCGCGCCCATCATTTCGGCATACTGCGCCGCAAGCGTTGTTTGGAGCGCAATATTCCTAAAAGAAAAGCTTTCCTGGAAGCATTACGTTATGATAGGCCTTGTTATTGTCGGCGTTGTCGTTATCGGAACGCTTGACCCGTGATTTTAAGCAAATAGATTTGCTCGAATTAAATTCCCCCGAAAGGAGATAAAAACATGAAAGAACGAAGAATATTATCCTTTATAATCTGCGGAGCTTTGATTCTCACTTCCGCCTTGGCGGGAGGAGACCTTGGCGCAAATGACAACGCGCCGAAGCATAAATCAACAGAAAAAAATTCCCTTAGCCTTTCCAACAAGGGCTATGCTGATGCGCCAAAAAAGGAAGGCGATGATATCTTCGTTTTGCCTTCGGGGGAAAGCCTTTCCTCAGAAGAGCTTGATACCTACCATTCGGGCGAAGCAATTGAAACAAGCGAGCTTGAGGATATCATCCCCTTCGAAGAAAAAACGGAAGAGCCGATTGAAAACGTTTCGAGCATTCTCGACAGAAGCGGAGACTACGAAACCGAGATAAAAACCGAGGAGTTTTATGCTTCGCGCTATCTTGCCCTCGGCTCGAGCTTCGAAAACGATATTAAAAATCTTTTCTATTCGGCGGTTATCAACTGCAAAGATACCATCGATATCAGTAGCTATAAAATTGCTCAATCGGATGCAAACCGAGATGCGATTTACGATGTTTTGCAAAGCTATATCGATGAATATCCCGAGCTTTTTAACGTTAAAAGCATGGGTCTTACCTACGGCTCGCTTTTAAATCGATACACAAGCATAAACCTTTCATACAACTATTCAAAATCGGAATTCGATTCGATGATGAAGGCTATTGACGAAGAGGTTAACGAGCATTTCGGCGATATTATCGGCAGCTCCTTTTCCGACCTTCAAAAAGCCCTCATCGTTCACGACAGGCTTGCTCTCATCTGCGAATATGATGAAGAAAGCTTCAACGAATGGCAGAAATATAAAAACCTCGCTTATGAAGCCTATACGAATGGGCAAATGGCGAAATACGAGGAATATGAAGCCAAGGCGCTTGAGGCGGTTCCTGCGGATTCTTATAATATGTACGGAACCCTTCGCAATGAAATTTCAGTTTGCCAAGGCTATGCGAAAACCTATCAATACGTTTTAAATAAGATGGGTATCGAAGCGTACCTTTGCGTTTCCGATACGCTCGTTCACGTTTGGAATATCATCGAAATCGGTGGAAAGCTTTATCATGTTGACGTTACCTGGGATGACCCCACTCACGACCTCTACGGCCAGGCATTACATAAAAACTTCCTCCTTTCCTCCGAGGGAATAGCCGAAACTCACGAAGCAACCGATTTTGACACAACCCCCTCCGACACCGCCTTCGATAATGCCTTCTGGAAGGAAGTTGATTCCGCCTTTATCCCCCTTTCGGGAGATATTTATTATATAGATAGCGGATATGACCTCGGCGGCTACGGCGCGTTATATAATTGGGATGGCGAAAAAATCAAGAGCATAGGCGCTAAATGGGAGTTTTCCTCGGGATACTATAGCAAGGCCTTCTCTCGCTTGGCAGAGCATAACGGAGCGCTTTATTATAACACCTCGGATACCGTTTATTCCCTTATCCCCGGCGGCTCCCCAAAAAGGGTATACGAGCCCCAAAGCGCTCATATAGATGATGAGCTTATCTATGGCTTTAAGATTTCGGATGGCATCGGCTTTGTTCAGCTTAAAACAAAGCCTCATGCCGAGACCTTTATAAAGGAGAGCTTTCCTCTTTCGGGCAAGCCCGAATTCAGCCTCAATTTCCACGAAAAAGAGGCGCGCTTAGGGGATTCTTTCCGACTTTTGGTTGAAAATTTCGACCCCAACGGAACTGCCTCAAAGGCGGAGGATGCCGAATGGTCTTCTTCTGATTCACAGGTAGCCTCGGTTGACAGCTCAGGCCTTGTAACCATAAAGGATTACGGCAGCGCAATCATAGCCTGCAAAATTTTAGATACCGAAATCCATTGCTATATAACCGTACCTGCGCCCGGCGAGAAGGTATTTAACGCCTCAACGATAGGACTCCCCGAAATCTCCGATAAAATTTTTACGGGAAGAGAATACAAGCCGACCTTTGAGGTTTATTACGGCTCCGATAAGCTGACCGAGGGCGTAGACTACAAAATCAGCTATCAAAACAACGTAAACGTAGGCGAAGCATCGGTTATTTTGGAGGGCATTTCGCCCTACGCGGGAAGAATTGTCGTTAATTTTAAAATTGTTCCCAACGATATTTCCGAAAGCCTCAGCCGCAAGCTTAATTACTTTTATTCCACAAATGAATTCTTCTATACCGGCTCGGCGCAAACTCCCCTGCCCAAATTATCGTTAGAAGAAAAATCAGACTATATCTTGACCTTTGAAAACAATATAAATGCAGGAACCGCGACGGTAACCATAAAAGGCATCGGTAACTTTACGGGAAGCGCCACTTCAAGCTTCGAAATCTTGCCGCTGCCGATAAAATCCGCAAAGATTACAGGCCTCGGAGATAAATCCTATACGGGCAAAGCGATAACCCTTCCGCTGATCGTTTTGCTCGATAATAAAAGGCTCGTTTTGGGCAAGGATTACACCACAACCTACCAAAACAACCGCGAAACGGGAAGAGCTACGATTCTGATTTCAGGCAAGGGCAATTATTTCGGCAACATAACGAAATATTTCTATATCCATCCCGCAAAGGTTGAGGGCATAACTCAGGCATCGGGAAAAACGACAAGCATAAAGCTTTCCTGGAAACGCTCAGCCTCGGGAACGGGTTATGCTATTCTCAGAGCAACCAAGAAAAGCGGAACCTATAAAACAGTTAAGCTTATAAACAGCCTCAAAACCACTTCTTATACCGACACAAACGGAATACAATCAGGCAAGACCTATTATTACAAGGTCATAGCCTTCAAAACGATAAGCGGAGTTAAATTCACGAGCGTTGCCTCATTAATCGTCAAGATGGCTTCCGCCCCGAAAGCCCCGATAATCTCGAGCTATAAGAACAAAAAATCAAAATCGGCTTATCTCAAATGGGGCAAGGTTTCGGGCGCCGAGGGTTACGTGCTTTATATGTCAACAAAAAAATCCTCGGGCTTCAAGAAGATTTATTCAGGCTCGAAATATTATTTCACAAAGAAAGCCTTAAAGAAAAACAAGACCTATTATTTCAAGGTTAAGGCCTATCGCAAGGGAGAAAAAACCATCTATTCTTCATATTCTTCTGTTAAGAAGCTTAAAATAAAAAAATAACAGCGCCAAAAGCTTGGAGGAAAAA
>JAZORV010000117.1:0-3986 GCA_045656785.1 Acutalibacteraceae bacterium
CAACTGCAGTTTCGGGAGAAACGAGATAAACGTTTCCATCCTTAGTTCCACTTCTGCCCTCAAAGTTTCTGTTAAAGGTTCTGAGGCTTATACCTGCAGAATTGGGCGAGAAGCCCATTCCGATACAAGGTCCGCAAGCACATTCTAAAACTCTCGCACCCGAAGCAATAATATCTCCGAGCGCACCCGAGGACGCAAGCATCGAAAGAACCTGCTTTGAGCCGGGGCTTATAGAAAGACTAACGGAAGGAGAAATCGTTTTGCCCTTTAGCATAGCCGCAACCTTCATCATATCTAAAAGGGATGAATTTGTGCAAGAACCGATGCAGACCTGATCAACCTTAGTGCCTTTAAGGGAAGAAACCTTAACAACGTTATCAGGGCTATGAGGACAAGCGATAAGTGGCTCTAATTCGGACAAATTAATATCGATTATTCTATCATAAACCGCATCAGCATCGCTTTCAAGCGGAATGAAATCTGCGCCTCTGCCCTCTTTTTCGAGGAACTCTTTTGTTATTTCATCGGAGGGGAAGATGGAGGTTGTCGCTCCCAATTCCGTTCCCATATTGGTTATGGTTGCGCGCTCGGGAACAGAAAGAGTTTTAATTCCTTCTCCGCCCCATTCGATTATCGCGCCAACTCCGCCCTTAACCGAGAGAATACGCAAAATTTCGAGGCTGACATCCTTTGCGGTTACGTAATCGCGAAGCTTACCTGTTAAATTAACCTTATACATTTTAGGATAGGTTATATAGTATGCGCCGCCGCCCATAGCAACTGCAACGTCGAGCCCGCCTGCGCCAAAGGAAAGCATACCGATTCCGCCGCCGGTTGGGGTATGGCTATCTGAGCCGATAAGGGTTTTGCCGGGGATTCCGAAGCGCTCTAAGTGAACCTGATGGCAGATTCCGTTACCCGGGCGAGAGAAATAAATGCCATGCTTTTTCGCGATAGACTGAATGAATCTATGGTCATCGGCATTTTCAAAACCGCATTGAAGGGTGTTATGGTCGATATATGCAACGCTTCTTTCGGTTTTAACCCTATCTATACCCATTGTTTCAAACTCTAAGTATGCCATGGTTCCGGTTGCATCCTGAGTTAAGGTCTGGTCGATTCTGAGGGCAATCTCTGTACCCCTTTTCATTTCACCCGAAACGAGATGCGTTTTTATGATTTTTTCTGCAATGGTAAGTCCCATAATATTATTCCCCCAAAATTCTCTTTTTAGCATTTATAACGTGCAAGGTCATTATCCTTGACGCCTTTTCGCCATCCCTCTCTTTGAGAGCATTGAAAATTTCCTCATGCTCTCTTATAGAGGTTTCTCCGAGGCCCTTATTCTCGAAGGTTGCCTTGCGATATTTCAAAATTTTCTTATGAAGCGGGGTTAAAACCTGGCTATAAACCGCGCTTCCGCAAAAATCATATATAAGCTCATGGAAACGGCTATCCATAATTCTTGCGTTTTCGGGATTTTGGCGCTCGAAATAGAATTTCTGAAGCTCGAGGGTCTCTTTAAGCTCCTCTAATTGGCTCTCAGTTATGCTCTCAGCAGTTCTTTTAACCGCCTCACCCTCTATCTCTATTCTGATATCGAAAATATCGCGCACTTCTTCCTCGCCGATACCGATAACAAGCGCACCTTTGCTCGTTTCCTCGATGATATGCTCAGCCGCCAGGCGCCTTAATGCTTCTCTGACGGGGGTTCGGCTAACTCCTAATTCCTCAGATAGCTTAACCTCGGTTAACACCTCGCCGCGGCTATATTTTCCGCTTAAAATATCTGTTTCAAGCCTTTCGGATATCTGATCCGTTAAGGTTATGCTTTTATGCTTTTCCATTTTTAAAGCCTCCTGAATTTTCCGCCTGAGAGCGACTCTATTTTTTGCTCTATTTCGGCGGTTGAAAGGGCAGTTTGTCTACCACCCGAATATTCCTCATCGATCCACTCTTTGAGCTTCAAAACGATTTCATCCTTCTTGCCGACCTTTTCATCACCTTCGAGATTATAGTTATCATTCATCCAATAGGCGATGCCTGCAAGACCCGAATTTTGACCAAGCATAACGGAAGAGGCTCTGCCAAGAATTTTTTTGGTATTGAAAATATTATAAATTTCCTCATCCTTTAAAAGTCCGTCAGCATGAATGCCCGCCCTTGTAACGTTGAAATTCTTGCCGACGAAGGGGGTCATATCGGGGATTTTATAGCCGATTTCCTTTTTGAAGTATTCGGCAATTTCGGTTATAACAGTTGTATCCATTCCGTCGAGGGAGCCACGAAGGGATGCGTATTCAAAAATCATCGCTTCCAAGGGGATATTGCCCGTTCTCTCGCCTATACCCAAAAGGGAACAGTTAACCGAAGATGCGCCATAGAGCCAAGCTGTTGTGGCATTAGATACTGCCTTATAAAAATCGTTATGGCCATGCCATTCGAGCATTTCGCTCGGAGCGTCGGAATAATGCTGAAGGCCATATATAATTCCCGGAACGCTTCTCGGAAGCGCAACCTCAGGGTAAGGCACGCCATAGCCCATGGTATCGCAAGCTCTGATTTTAACCGGAATCCCTGCATCGCGAGACATTTCCATCAGCGCATTAACAAAGGGAACAACAAAGCCATAAAAATCTGCCCTTGTTATATCCTCTAAATGGCATCTCGGCATAACTCCTGCCTCGAATGCATCCGAAACTGCGGCAAGATAATGCTCGAGCGCCTGCTTTCTCGTCATTTTAAGCTTTTTGAAAATATGATAATCGCTGCAAGAAACCAAAATACCCGTTTCTCTGATTCCTAAATCCTTAACGAGCTTAAAATCCTCGCGGCTGGCTCTTATCCAGGTTGTGATTTCAGGGAATTTGAGCCCTAAAGACTGACATTTTTCAACCGCCTCGCGGTCCTTCTTGCTGTAAACGAAGCATTCTGTCTGGCGGATTATTCCATAAGGTCCCGAAAGCTTCGACATCAATTTATAAAGCTCAACTATCTGGTCAACGGTATAAGGCTCGCGAGATTGCTGACCATCGCGAAGGGAGGTATCGGTTATCCAGATATCCTCAGGCATTCCCATCGGAACGCGACGATGGTTAAAAGCAACCTTCGGAACGTCATCATAAGAATAAATATCCCTATATAAATTAGGCTCGGCTATATCCTGCAAAGAGTATTTATAGCTCTTTTGCTCGAGCAGGTTGGTTTTATCCGAAATTTCAAGCATTTTTATTTCCTCGCTTTCTTTTCTGTTCGGTTTGTTTGTGTTCTTGCATTAATGTATACAATTATACCACCGTACATTCATAATGTCAATAAAAAAAGGCAAGATTCCAAAAATCTTGCCTCAAAATTTAACTGAATTTTGCGAAATTAACTATCAGCTTATCATAAGTGCCGGTAATTTCGTTATTTCCCTCGATAGTGGCGCCGTTTCCACTCATAAGCATATTGCAATCGGTAGAGCCATCGGAGGATTCATATATGCTTTCTGTTCCGCAGATAACCGAAACCTTACCATCGTTGATAGAAATTCTGCCCGATTTTCCGATTATCTCATCACGAACTGAGCCATCCGCTTCCACGCGACGAGTAACGTAGCTTACCTGCTTTCCGTTAAACTTTTTTATGATATCTGTTTTTCTTTTCTTGCGATTAAAAAGACCCATCCTCGAGGCTCCTTTGCTGAACTTCCTTATTTACGTAAATTTCTTCGCCCGCCATTCCGAACACCTTCGAGATAAAGCAAAGCTTTCCGCCGGCGGAGACGTAAGGAGTAGCTTTTTTGAGATGCTCAACGCTTCGGCTTTTATTCAAGCCCTCGAGATACATATCGGGATTGGAATCGCCGAAGGAATAATAAAGCGAATTATATTCAAAGGTTATAACCTCGGAGCAGATAGCTCTGAACTGATATGGCTTTAATTTGAAATGCTGCATAATGGATTCGTTGCTCGGGGTTTTGCCATCCGAAAGGCTTATATTAT
>JAZORV010000118.1:0-12602 GCA_045656785.1 Acutalibacteraceae bacterium
ATTTTTTGAAAAAATTTTCAAATTATTTTGTAAGTGCTTTTACCTCTTCTGAACTGAAGGTGTATTTATTGTTGCAAAAATGGCAATTCATTTCTATTTCAGGCAATTCTTCAGCCATATTTTTAAGTTCGTTTTTATCAAGAGTTAACAAAGCCTTCTTAACCTTTTCTCTCGAACATTGACATTTATATGCAACGTCTTCAGTATATAGAACCTCGACCTCAAAGCCTTTCATGGCCTCATCAACAATATCTTTTATAGTTTTATTTTGAGCAAGCATTGTCGTAACTGCAGGAAGCTTTTCAATATTAGCTTCTATTTTGTCGATTGTGCTATTATCGGCTGCAGGAAGAAGCTGAATTATAAATCCACCCGAGCAAGCAACAGAATTATCACTGTTCACAAGAACTCCGAGAGCGCAAACAGTCGGAATCTGCTCGCTAGTAGCATAGTATGCAGTTATATCTTCTGCAATCTCGCCTGAAACTAAAGGGATTATTCCATTATATGGCTCTTTAAGACCCACGTCCTTCATTACGTAAAGATTTCCGTTTTTACCAACAGCTCCGGATACATCAAGCTTCCCTTTTTCATTTAACGGCATAAAAACGCTTGCGTTCTGAACGTAGCCTCTAACGTTACCATAGCAATCAGAAACAACAACAAGCGAACCTAAAGGACCATCTGCAGCAATACGAAGTGTAAGACTGTTGTCTTCGCCTTTAAGCATATTTCCCATTATTGTTCCTGCGGTTAGCAATCGACCAAGAGCGGCTGTGGCAACAGGGGTAGTTACGTGAATATTTCTTGCCTCTTCAACGATATCAGTTGTATCAACAGCGGATATCATAACTGCACCATCTGAGGTGATGCATCTTATAAGTTTACCCATAATTTAAACCTTCCTTGCAACATAAAAAACTCTTTGAGAACCATTTTCAGGCTCATTGAAACTAAGGTCATCATATATAGCAATAAGCTCAAATTTTGCCTTATAAAGCTCTTTTTTAATATATTCATCACTATAGGCTCTTTCAGAAAAATCATCGCAAAAACGATTATATTTGCCATTTTCGTCTTCAACAAAAAAATCAAGCGAAATTTCAGTTAAAAGAGAATCATCAGTATAATTTCTCCAAACGCAAAGGGCGTTATCATCTTCAAGAACAAATGAATTATCAGCTAATATGCATTTATGTTTATATTCTGTATTAACATCGAATATAAATAACGATCCTGATTCTAAAAAAAGAGATACTTTACTTATAGCGTTTGAAAAAGCATCAGAATCAGTTATATGGTTAAGACTATCCATCACGGATATAGCGCCGTCAACAGTTCCGTACAAATCAAGCTCTTCTGCGCTTTGATTAAGAAAAAGCAAATCAGGACATTTTTCTCGAGCAATTGAAAGCATTTCCTCGGATGGATCGACTCCTATGCAATCTATACCAATTTTATGAAACTCATTGATAAAGTTTCCTGTTCCACAGCCAACGTCAAGCAAGAGTTTTGGCTTCGAAGAAAACTTCTCAAAAATCTCAAGAATATATTCCGATCTTCTTTTATAGTCAACATCTTCCATAAAGGAATCATAAAACCTTGAAAAATCAATATACCCTGACATTACTTTTTCAACCTCGAAAGAACAATATCATATCCATTATTTCCAAACCTTAAAGAGCGATTAACACGGCTGATAGTGGCGGTGCTGGCGCCTGTAAGCTCTGCGATATCGGTATAAACCTTATTTTCAAGAAGTAAGGTTGCAACCTTAAATCTTTGTGCCATTGATGCAAGCTCCTGAATTGTGCAAAGATCTTCAAAGAAGTCCTTACATTCTTCAACAGTTTCGAGCTTTGATATAGCCTCAAAAAGCTCCATATTGCTTTCGCTTGAATATTTACTCATAATACTACCCTCAAAAAAAGAATTTTATGAAATCGCTTTTTCGATTTGTTCTTTTAGTTTATCAATTCCTTCTCCTGTTTGAGCAGAAAACGGAAAATAACAACAATCATTGGGAAGTTCACTAAAAATCTCAGAAAAAGCCTCCATACGCTTCGCAAATTCAGTTTTATTTAGTTTATCGCATTTTGTAAGCGGAATAACAAATTTGAATCCTGAATCGATAAGGAAGTTAATCATCGAAATATCATCATCAGTTGGATCATGGCGCATATCAACAAGCTGAACAACAAGCCTGATATCTCGCCCCGATGAGAAATAATCCTCCATCAATCCTCCCCAACGCTGTTTTTCAGAATAAGCAACCTTTGCATACCCATAACCCGGAAGATCTGCAAGAGTACATTCGTCGGCTGAGAAAAAATTAATAGTAACAGTTTTTCCGGGTTTTGCGCTTACTCTTGCGAGCGCCTTTCTTCCAACGAGCTTATTAATAAGAGAAGATTTTCCAACATTTGATCGACCTGAGAAGCAAACTTCGGGAATCGATGAAGGCGGAAGCTGATTAGAAACACCAAAAGAGCTAATAAATTTAATGTTATTATAATTCATTATTTTACTCCATTATTGCTTTGCTGAAGAAACTGCAGAGTCGCTGTGTTTCTCGGACAAAATATATTTTATATCGGCCTTTTTTTCACATGCAAAAGGCTTAATAAGAGCGCGAGATAAAACCTCACAAGCATTGTTAACAGGTATAATCTCAAGAGCTTCGCGAACTTTAGCATCTATTTCATCAATATCAGGGATATTTTCAGCAGGAATAAATACAGTTTTAACACCGCAAGTATAAGCCGCCATTGTTTTTTCTTTAAGGCCTCCAATAGGAAGAACTCTGCCTTTAAGGGATATTTCGCCAGTCATAGCCACTTCCCTATTAATCGGGTTATCCGAAAGCGCAGAAACAAGCGCTGTAACCATTGTTATGCCTGCAGAAGGGCCGTCCTTAGGAATAGCTGATTCTGTGGCGTGGATATGTATATCCTTTGTTTTATAAAAATCAGCATCAATACCTATTTGCGAAGCAATGCTTCTTACAAAACTTACGGCAGTTCTTGCAGATTCTTTCATAACGTCACCGAGAGATCCGGTAAGCTCAATTTTTCCGCTTCCTTCTAAGATAGAAACTTCAAGCTGCATTAGGGTTCCACCAACTTGAGTCCAAGCGAGACCATTAACAACTCCAACCTCATCTCTAGGAAGAAGCGCATCGTTTTTGAATTTTTCTGCGCCCAAAAATTGAGAAATATTATTGTTAGTTACAGAAACAATCTCCGCACTTCCCTCAACAATAGCTTTTGCGGATTTTCTGCAGACGGTTCCAATGCATTGCTCAAGCTTTCTGACGCCTGCTTCTCTAGTATAGCTATCAATTATCTTATATATTGCACTATTGGCTATTTTGCATTTCTTAGCATCCAAGCCGTTTTTTGATAATTGCTTTTTAACAAGATATTTCTTCGCAATATTAAATTTATCTTCTCTTGTATAGCCTGAAATATCAATAACTTCCATTCTATCAAGAAGCGGTCCGGGTATGCTTGAGGCAGAATTTGCGGTAGTGATAAACAAAACCTTACTTAAATCAAAGGGCAGATCTAAAAAATGATCTTTGAAAGTGTTGTTCTGCTCGGGGTCCAATGCCTCGAGCAATGCTGAAGAAGGATCGCCTTTATAATCCGAACCGAGCTTATCAATTTCATCAAGAAGCAAAACAGGGTTAGAAGAAGCTGCGTTTTTAACTGCATCTATTATTCTTCCAGGCATTGAGCCGATATAGGTTCTTCTATGGCCTCTGATTTCAGCTTCATCGTGTATGCCGCCCAAAGAAATTCTAGAAAAGCGTCTGTTCATACAGTTTGCAACTGACCTTGCAATCGATGTTTTACCAACTCCTGGAGGGCCAACTAAACAAATTATGCTTCCGGAAACCTCTCCGGTTAAAGCATGAACAGATAAGGTTTCAAGAATTCTCTCCTTAACCTTTTCAAGTCCATAATGCTCCTTTTCAAGAATGGCCGTTGCTTTTTTGATTGAAATTTTATCGTCGGTATAGCATCCCCAAGGCAGCGAAATACAAACATCAATATAATTTCTGATAACGGTTGCCTCTTGAGAGCCAGAGGGCATTTTTTCAAGCTTATTAACCTCTTTTAAGAGCTTATCTTTAATATCACTTGATGCATTAAGTGATTTGATTTTTTCAATATATTCATTAGCCTCTTCTCTAGGATTATCTTCGCCATAAAGCTCTTCGCTGATAGCCTTTAGCTGCTCTCTTAAATAATAATCCTTTTGGTTTTCGTCCATCTGAAATTTTACCTTTTCTGATATTTCAGCATCAATAGCCAAAAGTTCAGCTTCTCTTTCCAAAATTCCGGAAAGAGCTTCGACTCTTTTTAAAGGATTTATTATCTCTAACAGAGTTTGCTTGTCGTTAGTTTGAAAAGGCAGGTTCGCAGCAATAAAATCAGTTAAGAAAGCGAGATCCTTATCTATGGAACGAACGGTCATAACAACATTTACAGGAAGCTTAGGAGCAACCTCAACAAAATCTTCAAATAGATTTTTGATATGCCTTATAGCGGCTTCTTTATAAAGCGTAGAAACCCTTGGTTGAGAATCGTTCATGGGAATGAAGGTAGCAACGAAGAAAGGATTGCTCTTAACGTAGTTAATAATCTTAACCCTCTTTTTTCCTTCGACCATAACCCTAACGGTTCCATCGTTTAGTTTAAGAAGTTGTCTGACTTTTGCAGTACAACCATACTCAAATAGATCGCTTGACTTTGGGTCTTCATCGGCTATATCCTTTTGAGCTACTAAAAGAATTTCTTTATTTGATTCCATAGCAGCATTAACAGCAGCAATGGATTTATCTCGACCTGCATCAAAATGGAGATGCATACCCGGAAAAACTACGAGTCCTCTCAAAGGAATGAGCGGCAGAATTTCGGGGGTTAAGTTTATATCATTTTGGGACATTATTTACCTCCAACATAACAATTCAATATATTATACAACAAAAGTGCTTTTTTATCAAGCGAAAAAGCACTTTTTAAAAGAATATTTTTAATTAATTATCTCCAGTCGTCAGTCCAACCGTCGCCATCTTTATCAAAAGAATTTGATGAAACGGAAGTCTTATTAGATGAAGAATTAGAATTTTCTTTTTTAGAATCATCAAAAAGCTTATTGGCCTGAGATGAAGATAATTCATATTCAGATTCGGTTCCGTTTGCATCCGGGAAAAGCGAAGATTCAGTCTCATCGGTTGATTCAGTTTTGGATTCAACGGAAGAAGTGCTTGAGATTTTAGAAGTTTTTTTCTTCGTTTCAGACTTAGTTTCATCAGCGCTTTCAGAACAAGCAGCCAAACCTAATACTAAAATCAATATAATAAAAAGAGAAATTATTTTTTTCATAATAAGCTCCTTATTTCATTCCGATTTGCGTTTTTAGCGCATCTACACTTCTGACGATACAATCGGTATAAATTATTTCAAATTTCTTGCTATTACCTTTTTTAAATTTAATATAGGCTCTAGCCACAAAATTCACGCTATCATACGTTCCTTTTTTAGGGAAATCTGTTAATTTTCCACAGAAAATTATTTCTTCATCGTTTTCTTGAAGAACCTGATTTTTGCAATTAATAAAATCTACTTCTTTATTTGACAACTCGAGGCTTTCATAATTATCAAAATGTTTTTCAACACCAATTAAAACACCAAAAGTTACTTCTTTAAGATTATTAAAAGAAGTATCCTTACTTATTCTTGCGCCAAATCTTAAGCCCTGCTTACCAGATGCTCTTATTTGAGCCCCAAGAATAGATATGCTTAGGTCATCTTTATTGAAATCAAGAGTGCCAACTACTTGGCTTTCATTTTTGAAATCTTTAGCAACAGATAAAACGCCATCGTTATTTTTTGCAGCGACATCAGTTAAATCATAAGTTATCTCAATATCATCAACACAATCGTTTCCAATAATAAGATACATCGTTGCAATTTTAATGCTTCCATCTTCCCTCATATTAGCCTTAATATTGGCTTTAGAAGTTGCTTTAGCTTTTCCGTACGAGAGATAAATTCCGCTTTTATAACTCTCGCTTTTATAATTAAAATATGCTCCCCAAAGAGAATATCCGATTTTTTCACCACTTTGAAGATTTGTGTCCATATAAGCAATTATAGCTTCATCAACATTGATAGAAACATCGAACTGAAAACCATATATATCATCGAGCGCATGGAGATTTTTCGCATAAATATCAATAGCTTTAATTTGAGAGGCAAAAGTATTTCTAACGTTTGTTATCATATCGTTTTTTGAAAGCTTTGAAAATTCAGCAAATTTCTGCTTGATGCTTTCTCCATCGTAAATACCAGAAGGATTATAAGTGAAGTTATCAGAATAAATTTCTGCAATCGGCTCGGCTACAGCGCGACTGACAGATATCGAAAGAATCATTATTAATGATAATAAAATAGAAATTATTCTTTTCATTTTGCACCTCTAAATTTTGATACATTAATTCTATCATAAATTCAATAAAAGGTCAACAAAATAATTGAGGGCGATATCTCGCCCTCATAATTATTTGCTGGCTTTTTTGTACTTGATCTTGCTATAAGCAGAATAAACTTTTTTGCCATTAACAGTTTTATATGTTCTTACCTTAAAATAATACGTAGTTCCTTTTTTCAGTGAGGATTTAGTATACGATGTTTTTGAACCTCCATAAATCTTCTTAAATCCTGAAGATTTTTTTGTACTCATATAAACTTCATAACCGGATGCATATAAAACCTTATTCCACTTAACGAGCATTTTCTTTGACTTAACAGGAGAGAGGGATTTAATGCTCGGTGCTTTAGTTTTTGTTGTAGCAGTAACTAAAGCGTCCCCACTAACACATGTTTCACTGTTATATTTTCTGAAAGCGGATATTTTATAATAATAGGTTTTACCTGCTGAAAGTTTTTTATCGGTAAAGCTTGTAACGGAAGTGTCCTTAATCGTTTTAATTTTCTTAAAGCCCGAATCCTTCTTCGTAGAACGATAGATCGAATATCCATCAATTTTTGTGGTGTTCTTTTTCCAAGTAAGCTTGATGGAAGAAGTGGTCTGTGAAGACATTTTAAAATTTTTAGGAACAGTGAGCTTATATCCACCTGTTGTTTTAGATCTACCGATATAAGAGCTCTCATAAATTTTTCCATCAATCTTTTTATAAGTGCAAAGTTTGAAATAATATGTAGTTCCGGATATTAAAGAAGAACATTTGTAAGAATTAACAGAAACATCTGAAATCGTTTTGATTAAAGTATATTTGCCTTTGAGGCTGTTGGATCTATAAATTTTATAGCCATCCGCGGCTTTCGAAGAAACCTTACTCCACGTCAAGGTAATGCTGCTTACATTAGAGGCTGAAACATTAAGAGAGCCACTTACAGAAGGAGGAGTAATTTTAAAAGTTTTGCTTACCGAGCCAAAATATCCACTCGAACCTCCTCTGCCCTTAATAATTATCTTTGCAATACCGCTATTGATATTATTGCTATAACTTATGCTATAATCAGAGGTGCTTAAAGTTTTACCATTCAAAACAACAGTAGGGTTTTGAGTTCTGGCACTACCAGTATAAACTTTATCAATTATGCCCTTTATAGTTGCACCTGAAATATCTTGAAGATAAGTAATATACCCTATAGATTCCTGTTCAAAAGAATCTGAAACATCAATATTTCCAAATTCAGCATTTTTAGAAAGTTCTGAAACAACGATATTTTTGATGACAACCTCCAAATCACCCGGAGAGACAGATGATTTTATAGTAACAGGGACCCTTAGAATATCATAGGTATTAGCAAATATAGGATTAGATTCAGAAATCGATTTGTTTTGCGAGTTATAAAGGATGATCCTGTTATTGCTAGATTCAGCCACCCATCCATTTGCAAGTGGCGTTGTGACTCCACTATTCATCGAAATTCCCTCGGGAAGCTCAACATCAAACTGGATAGCAGAAACATCTTTAACGTCATAAGGAAAAGAAAGCTCAACAGCAAAATAGCCTTTGCTACCTTCAACAGTTCCGTGAACCGAAAGATAACCCTTCTGAACAGTATCGGCAGATGCTACTATCGAAGCAAAAGAAAACGCCAAACAAAGAGTGAGCAAAATTGAGATAATTCTCTTCATATGTTATACCTCATTTTAATAATTTTAGACATATAAATTATATCAATTTTTGATTATTATGTCAATCAATTTTTATTATTAAATAAAAAATAGCCACATTTCCTTGACAAATCAGCGATTTTGTAAGAAAATAAAAACGAAAACCATTAAAGGAATGATCAAAATGCTTAATAATATTAAAGAAGAATCCATTAACACAATTAACGAACTAATAGTAAAAGGAAATTTGAGCGAAGGCTCTATATTGGTAATTGGTTGCTCTTCAAGCGAAATAGGAGGCGGAATCATCGGCCAAAACTCTTCGATTGAAATTGCAAAAGAAGTGGTTGATGCTATTTTGCCAATTCTTAATGAAAAAGGGATCAACCTTGCTGCTCAATGCTGCGAGCATTTAAATAGGGCTTTGATAATAAATAAGTCTGTTGCAAAAAACAACAGACTTGAAATAGTTAACGTTATGCCACTTCCTAAAGCAGGAGGAAGCTTCGCAACTGCAGTTTATGAAGCGCTTCCTTCTCCCTGCGCCGTTGAAGAAATCAAAGCAGATGCAGGTCTCGATATCGGAAACACATTAATCGGAATGCACTTGAAAAAAGTTGCAGTTCCGTTAAGACTCAAAAATAACAAAATAGGACAAGCCTTTGTTACCGCAGCCTACACTCGCCCGAAATACATCGGTGGAGAAAGAGCTCACTATTTAAAAGAAGACGTTTGAAACAAAGATTTCTATTCCGATTAATATTAAAATTCCGCCACCAAGAAATTGCGCCTTATCTGAAAGCTTAGTTCCGCATTTTTTGCCAATTATTATTCCCAAATAACATATAAAAAACGTAACGATTGCAATTATTACCGCGCAAACAACTGCTTCATAAGCAGTATATTTTGCAATATCAAATCCAACAGACAGCGCATCGATAGATGTTGCTACACCCTGAATCAATAACGGGACAAAGCCGAGACAAGCGCCACATTCCTCTTCCCTATTCTTGATGCCATCATAAATCATCTTTCCGCCAATATACGAAAGCAAGAACAAAGCAATCCAAGGGATTAGAGTTTCAAATGATTTTAAAAGTTTGACAATAGTGTGAATACAAACCCATCCAACTATCGGCATCAATGCCTGAAATCCGGCAAATATCCCAGCTACCCCAAGCATTTTCCTCTGTCGCATTTTCGGTTCATTAAGCCCGTTTGCTAAAGAAACAGAAAATGCATCCATGGCAAGAGCTATACCAAATAAAACGCTTTTAATAACAAACATAGCACACACATCCTAATTTTTAAACATTAAGATAATAACATGTCATATAGCATTTGTCAAGAAATATAAGATTTTGTTGTTTTAATTCGATGTTGTATACAAACTTAATTGCAAATTCTGCACATTTTGTCAATCTTATTATTGTCTGACTAAAACATAAGGAGAATTATATGAAAATAAAATCGAAAAAAGTTTCAATCGAAGAAGCTCTATCAAAGAAAAAGCCTAAGCATAAACGCCCGAACAAGCCTTGGTTTATTTTTAGCGCATTAATACGGTTGCTTGCGATACCTGATCTTATTGCTACTCATTTCAAATACACTAAAATAGATATGGAAAAAGCAGGAAAAGGTCCATATCTAATATTGATGAACCATTCAAGTTTTATCGATTTAAAAATAGCTTCGAAAATATTTTTCCCACGTAAATATTGCATTGTTTGCACTTCAGATGGATTTGTAGGAAAAGAATGGCTAATGAGAAAGCTCGGATGTATACCAACGCAGAAATTTGTCACAGATGTTTCCCTAATAATAGATATGCTTCATATTATAAAGCGAAAGAAAACAAGCATTCTTATGTATCCCGAAGCAAGTTATTCCTTCGATGGTACAGCTACACCTCTTCCTCGACGTTTGGGAACTCTTATCAAAAAATTAGACGTTCCTGTTGTAACCGTAATCACGGATGGTGCTTTTTTAAGAGACCCATTGTATAACTGCTTGCAATTAAGGAAAACGAACGTTTCTGCAAAGGTTACTTGCTTATTGAGCAAAGATGAGGTTAAAGATAAAAGCGTTGAAGAAATTGATGCTCTTCTTGATAGCGCTTTTTCCTTTGATAACTTCAAAAGACAATATGAAACAAAGACTGAAATCACCGAAAGATTTCGAGCTGATGGACTGCATAGAATTTTATATAAATGCGCCACTTGCGGTTCAGAAGGCAAAATGCTAGGAAGCGGGACTGAGTTAAGATGCCAAGAATGCGGAAAAACATATGAACTTACTACTCTTGGAAGATTGAATGCTATTGAGGGAAAAACCGAGTTTCCTCACATTCCCGATTGGTATAATTGGCAAAGGCAAGAGGTTATCAAAGAGATTAAAACACAAAAATACTCAACCTCGCTCTCTGTTGATATAGGGATTTTGGTTGATTACAAGTCGATTTACATGGTCGGAGAAGGAACACTTATTCACAATTCAGAAGGCTTCAAATTGATATCCAAAAACGGTACTTTGAATTATTCCCAACCACCCAATGCGAGCTATGGATTATATGCCGACTATTATTGGTATGAAATCGGAGATGTTATCTGCATCGGAAATAAAGAAAGATTATATTATTGTTTTCCGAAAACTAATAGCCCTGTTGCAAAAGCACGTTTAGCAACAGAAGAACTTTATAAACTTTCAAAAAAACAAAAATCAACAACATAAAAAAACAGATGCTTCTACTCAAATAGAAGCATCTGTTTTTTAGTCATCATGTTGAGTTTTACTCATCTGAAGCTGAGCCATAACCAGACCATAATATATGCCTTTTTTCTTTAAGAGTTCGTTATGTGTTCCGATTTCAGCAATCTTATGATCATCTATAACCGCAATTCGATCAGCAGCTCTAAGAGTTGATAGCCTATGTGCTATTGCAAACGTAGTTCTTCCCGATCTGAGCCTTTCGAGCGCTTCTTGAATTTGATATTCGCTTTCTGTATCAAGAGCGGACGTTGCCTCGTCAAGAATAAGCAAGCGCGGCTCATTAAGAATTGCTCGAGCTATAGAAATTCTCTGCTTTTCGCCACCGGAAACGTTGTGTCCCCTTTCTCCGATATACGTGTTGTATCCATCAGGCATTTTTAAAATAAACTCATGTGCATTTGCCCTTTTAGCGGCAAGAATAACCTCTTCGAGAGTTGCATCGGGTTTTGCAAATCTTATATTATCAAGCACAGTTCCTGCAAAAAGAAACGTCTCTTGCAAAACAACACCAATTTGATTGTGAAAATGCTTAATATCTAAATCCTTTAGATTTTTTCCATCGACAGTAATTGTTCCGGCATCGGGGTCATATAACCTCATTATAAGATTGATCAAAGTCGATTTTCCGCTACCGGATGCCCCAACAAGACCAATCATTTCACCGGGATTTACATCAATATTTATTCCGTCAAGAATAGGCTCATAACTTTTATAGCCGAAAACAACGTCATTAAATTTAATATTTCCAATAATATCGTGTTTTTCAGCATTCGGATTATTACTAATCTCGGGAGATTCATCTAAAACGTCGTAAATTCTCTCGATGCTCGTCGTAGTTTGAACAATTCTTCTCGGCAAAAAAGACATCCATCCGAGCGGACCTAAAAGCAAACCGGAAAAATTGATAAATTGTACAAGTTCGCCCGTTGTCATATCTCCTACAAGAACATCCAATCCGCCCAAATACACGATAAGGTAAGAGCCGAACGAAAGAAAGAGAGATAAAACGGGATGAACGGCGGCAAAAAAGATTTCGTTTCGTTTCTGAGTTTTGGCATAGTCATCATTTAATTCATAGAATTTTTCAGCTTCTGACCTCTCTTTACCAAATACCTTAACAACTCTTATTCCTGATAAAACATCTTGGAGTTTATTATTTATCTTATCGTATTTTTTCCATTGATGATGGAAAATCCTTCTAATATGCGGCCAAAAGGTTCTCGAAAATATAACAACAATAGGTGAAAAAGCAAAAGAAGCTAATGCTAACTTCCAGTTTAGAAACAGCATAAGAACAGCAACGGAAATCAACATAATAAGCATCGAAAAGAAATCACAGAAAACCTCTTGCAAGAAAGACTTAACCCTCTCAGTATCGCCTGTTACTCTATGAATAAGCTCTCCGGGATTTCTTTTATTAATAAAAGAAAGGGAAAGATCTTGCAACTTCGACATCATTTTTTGTCTTAGTTCTTTTCCAATGCCTGCCCCTAATCTATTGCAGATATAAAAGCGAGTTAGCCAAAGGACAGTTGTAGCTACACTCACCAAAATCAAAAGTAAAAAGAAGGTAAAAACCTCGGAAACCGAACCCTTTTGAGGGACGAGATTATTATCAATAAAATCTTTAAAAATGAATTGTTTGGCAAGAACAACAAAATTATCAACAAGCATGA
>JAZORV010000119.1:0-2157 GCA_045656785.1 Acutalibacteraceae bacterium
ATCAGAATACAAATGGGAGTACCCGTTGTTTTTCCGTTATAAACGCCCGAATGAATTATAAATTCATCGGCTTCCCTTCTAGCGGTTGAAATATTACCCGAGGGGCGACGAAGGCTTAATTTCGCCTTGATAAACTCCTCATTAACCTCAATTCCGGGAGCAAGACCATCCAAAACAGCGCCGATTGCGCTGCCGTGGCTTTCACCGAAAAGAGTTATGCTAACGCTGTTTCCATAGGTGTTTTTCACTTCGATAACGCCTCCTTCATATCCTCTGCAAGCTTATCAAAATTGATTGTTTTCATCTCGTAAGAGCCGATTTTATTAACGTAAATGACCGTTATTTCGTCCCCTGACATCTTCTTATCATGGCGGATAGCTTCTATGATGCTATCTATATTTCCCTCAAAGCTTTCGGGAAGCTTCAAGCTTTTCAAAACGGGCTTGAGCCTGCATCTTACTTCCGCCGAACACATAGGAATCATTCCGAGCGCAACACATTCGCCATGAAAAAGGCCTTTCATTTCATATTCGCTCTCGATTCCGTGAGCTAAGGTATGCCCGAAATTGAGAATTTTGCGAAGCCCTGTTTCCTTTTCATCCTCTTCGACGACCGCCCTCTTAATTTTAAGGGAGCGTTCAATAACAGTTTCTATATTTTCTTCCCATTTGTTTTCTTCGAAGATTTTGAAAAGCTCAGGGTCGCTCGTTAGGGACATTTTAACCGCCTCTGAGAGTCCATTTGAAATCTGGCGGGCGGGCAAAGTTTTTAAAAGGTCGGGGTCAACTATAACACCTTTAGGCTGATAAAAAGCGCCAACGATATTTTTATATCCCATAAAATCTATCGCAACCTTGCCTCCGATTGAAGAATCAACCTGAGAAAGAACTGTTGAGGGAATATTATAAAAATCAATGCCCCTCATATAAGAAGCCGCCGCAAATCCCGAAAGGTCCCCAACAACTCCGCCGCCGACTGCAACAACACAATCGCTTCTTGTAAAGTTATTAAGGGTCAATTCCTTTAAAAGCTCTTCAAAATATTTAATTGATTTGCTCTGCTCCCCTTGCGGGATGGTTACGATAGTTGCTTCCTTGCTCTGCTCGGCAACCCTTTTAGCATAGCTTTCGGGAACACCGCTATCGGTTACAACCAAAACCTTGCGCTCAAGATTAAAATAATCCTTTGCGCGCTCGATTGCGCCTCGCTCGAGATATATGTTATAGCTTTTTTCTTTTAAATTAACAGGAACTATCATTTTTCCAACCTCTTTAATTTTTCAAAAAACTAAAAATCTATGCCTTTAATGAAACAACCTTTTGGAATGCTCCGACATTTTTAACATTTCTGCATATTTTATGAAGTTTTGAGAGCATTTCCTTTCCCTTTGCGGCGGAAAGATCACCCTCGCCTTCAACATAAAAATAATATTCCCAGCCGCTCTCCTTTGTGGGTCGGCTTTTAAGCGCCTGAAGATTGAAGCCATATTCGCCCATAACCGAAATCGCTTTTGAAAGAGAGCCTGCCTCGTTTTTAACTGTGAAAAACAATATAAAATGATTGCTTTTTTCCTCATTTGGGGTTCTTGAAAAAACAGCAAATCGAGTTGTGTTATTAACATCCTCATTGATGGCTTTTTGCATAATATTAAGCCCATAAATTTTTGCTGTATCCTCGCTTGCGATTGCCGCAACAGATGGGTCTTTCAGTTCTGCAACATATTTTGCCGCGGCGGCTGTGTTTGTTGCCTCTCGCTTTTCATAGCCCATTTCCTTAATAAAGCTCGCGCATTGCGAAAGCGCCTGCGGATGGCTTATAACCTCTTTAACCTTAGAAATATCCGTTCCGATTCCTAAGAGATTTTGAGTTATATGCAATTCATAAACACCATTTATAAAAAGCGGGCCTGCATATCCCATATCCATTACCTGACCGACATCCCCCGCAAAGCTGTTTTCAATCGGCAATACCGCGCAATCGCACAAACCATTTTGCGCGGCGCTATATGCTTCTTTAAAATCAGCAAAGGGAATTATCTCGGCATCGGGGAATATTTTCTTCGCGGCAATATTTGCGAAAGCTCCCTCGACTCCCGAAAAAGCAACCCTCATTCCATTCATAAGAAAATGCTGATAGCTTTTTGAAATACCAACAACA
>JAZORV010000120.1:0-4189 GCA_045656785.1 Acutalibacteraceae bacterium
GATTAAACTTTTATTTTTTAAAGCTATCCATTTTTCTTTACGTTTTGAACATTATTCTGACATTAACAGCGAGGCAGATATACATGTTGCACAAATAAATCGGTTCAGTTTTGTTTAAATAGCCGAAAAAGAAGTGAACACTTAAAAAAAACTTTATTTTTTACCGCAAAAGTTATATAATTAACGTGGATATGAGTCCACTCATTTTTTTCAAATGGGAGCGAAAACGCGCTCCAAAAAATTTATAAGGAGGAAATAAAATGAGCAAGAAATTATTGGCCTTAGCTTTGAGCATCAGCCTTATTGCTTCTCTCTTTGCTTGCATCCCCGTAAGCGCAGCAGAGATCACCCCCGGCGCTGTTGTTACAGCTGAAGGCAAAAACACCCTTGCAAACGGCATCGCAGGTACTGCTACCTGGTATGCCAAGACAAATGGAGAAAATGATGCCAAAGTAGCAATGGAGTATCTTCCCAAAGAAGGTTCCGAATTGCTTAATGCAGCAATCGCCGGTGTTTCAAAGGGCTACACTCTTAAAGAAGATGGCTCCTATGCCGCTACAGACACTAATCTCGACGATTATCTTTTCAAAAATGACGCCGAGAACGACAAGGGAAAAGACACCTGGTATAGCGCACAGACTATCACAGAAACTGTCGATACCTATGAGAACGCTGAAGCTACCGACGTTGCCGACAGAGGCGAGCTTGTAAGCTCCGTTTCAACCTTGAAGCTTCGCGATAACCGTAATTCAACCTTTACCTTCAAGAACTCTACCGAAACCTTCGGCTATGATTCTAACGGTGCTTATACCTATACTTCCGGAAGCGAAAAGGCATACACCACCGACGGCAAGGCTTTAGCTTATGAGGACGTTTATTTTGATCTCGGCGAAGGCGCAACCGTAACCGATATCAACTTTGGCGCTCAGTATGGCGATAAGAGGCTCAGAGCTTCTAACTATCAGATATTTATGGGCAACGAGCTCAGCACTCTTTATACTGACGCTAACCTCGTTTATCATTTTGAGAATGACCTCGGCGCTACTGACACCGCTATTCAGCACTATCAGTTTGCTGAGGCTCAGTCGGTTCGCTTCGTTGGCTTCCGCATCCTCTGCCCCACCTCCGGTAATCCTAATGAGGGCTTTGCTGTTACTGCTAACCAGAGCCGTATCTCTCTTTGCCAGATTTGGGGAACAGAAGCAACAAGCAACTTCATCGAGAACGACGGTAACTTTAACAGTCCCGAAGCTATGTTCAATAGCGTTGACGTTTCCAAATCTCTCGGACAAACCGCAGCTCTCACCCTTAAGGAATATAGACTTCAGGACGAAGAGTTCGTTATGATTGACGACAGATCAAGCGCCATTTCTGAGCTTCCCAAGCTTTATGATAATGCCGTTGATGTTTCTGACGACGTTTATTGGGGACCCTTGCTTGTTGATGGTAATGACGGCGCATACACCAAGTTTTATAAAGATGGAACAGAAGCTTATGCCGAGCTCATTTACGATTTCGGAGGCACTGTTTCTATTGAAGACATCCTTATGATTGGTCATAGAGATAATCCCAGAACCATCGGTGCATATTATCTTTACATCGGCGATGACCTTGAAACTATCACAACAAACCCCACCTATTCAAGATTTGTTGATAACCACACCGCATTAAATTCCGTTAACCACTTTAAGTTCAGCACCCCCGTTGAGGGACGTTACGTTGTTTTGCGCGTTATCGACCCTGAACCTCAGGAAAATGCGACAAGCCGCGGATGCCGCTTCCATGAGTTCAACGTTTATGGCGAGAGAATTGACTGGATTCCGGGCTTCTTCTCGGATGATAACGCTTCCTATAACGGAATCGATACCACCAGAACCCTCGTTGACAACGATTATTCCGTTGCTCATGTTAATAAATATGATGCAGAAGGAAACTTCCTTGGCGAAGTGGACTACACACTCGGCGCAACCTCAAAAACAAATGAAGGCATAACCAAATATAAGGAACTGGTTAACCAAAATATTTCAAATGGCTCCGGTCACGTTGACCTGAACCAAATCAATGATAATGATGCTGAATACTATGATCTTATCATCGACCTCGGCTTCAAATGCGAAGTTGATGCGCTCATTGCTATAAGTGGTACAGGAACAAAGGGCAGATGGTTGAGAGATCTCGCTTTCTATGCTGTGAACGACCTCTCCGAATTAACCATCGACGCAGAGCCCCTTGCTCGCTATACCTGCGATGAAGAGCCTGCAGAGCCCCTTCGCCGCCATTTATATAGGAATAACAATGGTATCGAAGCCCGCTACGTTGTTCTCCGTATTTATGACGTTGACAGCACTGAGTTTAATAACTATGCCAGAATTGAGTTCAATGCTTATGGCGAAAAGACCGATGATTACGGCGTTATTTCAGGCATTAATATGACTGCCGATATGGATAAAGACGGCACAGAAGCAAATTCCGAATACGATAAATTCAACGTTTATAAGCTTTATACAGATATCACCGATAGCGTTATCGCAAACAAAGCTACCGTTTATCAGAAGGCTTTCTATGAAGGCAAAATCTATGATTGCGTACTTGCCGACAACATCGACACTCAGCTCACCTCTACCACCGATATCGGTGAAAACATTAACTGGTATTTCGAGAAAGACAGAACCCAAATTTTCTGGAAGGATGAGAACGGAAACCTCCGCGATGATGAGAGCAAATATTATCAAGAGATTGCTTACGCCTTAGATGGTACTGCAGCAATCGATACTATTCGCCTCTTCGGACATTATAATATTGACTTCTCTCCCTCGCATTATAAGGTTTCTTTGGCTAATAATCTTTCCGACCTCTTTACAGATGCGGCAGTTAAAACCATTGAGGTTAAGGATCTTTCAGCAAGTCGTTCCACTATTGTATTCGGCAAGCCTGTTGAGGCAAAATACGTTGGTCTCCGCGTTATCTGCGGTATCACTCCACAATGCACTTTGAACTATGACGCTTGCTATAGCCGAATTGCTCATTTAGCAGTTCAGGGCGAAATGACCCACAACTGCTCTTATGCAGAGGTTGTTGAAGATAAGTATTTGAAGGCAGCTGCAAATTGTCAAACAGGCGCAGAATACTATAAATCCTGCGAATGTGGAAACTATACAACTGCTGAAACCTTCTTCTCTGGCGAAACTAACCTCGCAAACCATACAGGAACTATCGTTACTGTTGAAGGCTATCCTGCAACCTGTCAGAACGCAGGTCTCACAGATGGCCAGAAGTATGACTGCTGTAATGCTGTTGTAACTCCTCAGACCGATATCGAAATCGATGAAACTGCTCATATTGGAAACATCGTTCCCGATACCGAAGGTGGCAACTTTGCCGCAACCCACACAACCGCCGGTTGGGAAAACAAAACTGTTTACGATGGTTGCGGACACGTTGCAAATGCAGGTAACGTAGTTCCTGCAACAGGCCACGTTGATGCAGTTTACCACGAAGCAAAGGCTGCTAACTGTCAGGAAGCAGGTAACGTTGAATACTATTATTGCTCCGTTTGCGACAAGAACTATGATTCTGCCGCTGCCGATGCAAATGAAATTGCAGACGTTGTAATTCCTGTAAACGAGAACGTTCACGTTGGCGAAATAGTAGCTGATGGCAACTATGCCGCAGGCCACACCACAACAGGTTGGGAAGGCAAAACCATCTATGATGGCTGTAAACACGAAGCAACTGCAGGTAACATAGTTCCTGCAACAGGTCACGTTGATGCTATCCACGTAGAAGCAAAGGCTTCAACCTGTAAGACCGCAGGTAACGTTGAATACTATGCTTGCGAGGTTTGCGGAAAGAACTATGCTTCTATCGCAGCCGATGCTGCAGTTCTTGATGTAGTAGCTCTCGAGCTTGATCCTGATAAACACGAAGGCGACGTAGTTCCTTCTGCTGATAACAAGCCCGCAACCGCAACCGAGCCCGGTCTCGAAGGCAAAACAGTTTATAGCTGCTGCCCTGAGGTTGTAGTAAATGCAGGAACAGTTATTCCTGCCCTCGGCCATAAGGTAGCATTCTTCGATAAGAATGGCACCAAGGTTTATGAAGCTCAGATTCAGAATGGCGAAAACGCCGCTGCTGCAGCTGAGGAAGCTCTTAAGGTTATCGGAGCAGTTGTTGGATATCAGTTCAAGGG
>JAZORV010000121.1:0-2371 GCA_045656785.1 Acutalibacteraceae bacterium
TCGTTCATATAACCCCCGCCATGATAGAGGCAAGAAATCGCCGTTTTGATGCAGGCTGCACAGCAGCGCTTCCCTTCAATGCGGGCTCGCTTGCGATTAGAAAGGCGGCGAGTATGTATGGTTGGGATATTATGCCGAGAATCGTTTCTGCAGGTATCTGGAAATCGGTTTATCTCTGCTTAGATAAGGCGGAATGTATCGAGGAATTTTATATCCGCCCAACCTTCCGCACAAGAGCTGACGATACCTGCGTTTATATAAACACCCACCTCGAGGGAGACTTTGCTCAGGAATACTATGTTGATATCGAAGGTGTTTGTGGTGAGCATACCTTCAAGCATACAAAGCATATGTTCCATTCGGAAGAAACCTATCGTTTCAATATCGAGAACCCCGTTCTTTGGTGGCCTCATACGATGGGCAAGCCGAATTTATATAACGTAACAGTAACCCTTCGCCATAAGGATAAGATTCTTGATACCAAAACCCTCCGCTATGGCGCAAGAACTGTAGAGCTCAAAAAAACCGAGATTTTCGATAAAGACGGAAAGGGCGAATTTAAGTTCCTTATAAATGGTCAGCCCTTCTCGGCTTACGGAACAAACTGGGTTCCGATAGATGCCCTTCATTCCCGCGATAAGGAGCGCTTGCCTAAGGCCTTGGAGCTTCTCAAGGAAAGCGGAAGCAACATTGTTCGTTGCTGGGGCGGAAACGTTTATGAGGATGATATTTTCTTTGATTTCTGCGATGAAAACGGAATCGCAGTTTGGCAGGATTTCGCCATGGGCTGCGCCAATTATCCGATGGATGAGGAATTCTGCGATGCATTGAGAACCGAAGCCGAGAGCGTTGTAAAAAGGCTTCGTCAGCATGCTTGCCTCTTCCTTTGGGCAGGCGATAACGAGGTTGATTCCTTTGTTGAATGGTATAAAGACCCAAATAAAAACATATTGACCCGAGAGGTTCTCCCGAGGGTTATCGACCGCCTCGACCCGATGCGCGATTATCTTCCCTCAAGCCCCTATATCGGCCCCGAAGCCTATGCCGAAGGCAAGGGCGCTTATCACGTTTGCCCCGAATATCACCTTTGGGGTCCAAGACGATATTATAAAGAGGAATTTTATCGCGATGCTAAGACGATTTTCGCAAGCGAAACGGGATACCACGGCTGCAATTCCCCCGAGGGAATCAAGAAATTTATTGCTCCCGAAAACCTCTGGCCTTGGGCTGATAACGATGCTTGGATAGTCCATGCAGCTTCTATGGTTGTTGGTGAATATAGCCCCTATGCATATAGAATCCCCTTGATGGCAAGCCATCTTAACGTTCTTTTTGGAGATACAGTTCCCGATGGCCTCGAGGATTTCGCATTAGCTTCTCAGATAAGCCAATCGGAAGCGAAGAAATATTTTATCGAGCGCTTCAGAACGGGTAAAATTAATTGGGAAAGAACGGGCATAATCTGGTGGAACCTCCTTGATGGATGGCCTCAGTTCTCCGATGCGGTGGTTGATTATCACTACTTCAGAAAGCTCGCCCATTTCACCATTGCCAGAAGCCAGGAGCCAACCTGCCTTATGTTTGCCGATAATTCTCATATTAATGGAAAAATTGAGCTTGTCGGCGTGAATGACCCGATGGAAAACAAAAAGGTTTCCTATAAGGTTTCTAACGTTGCAAGCGGAGAAATTCTTTTGGAAGGCGAGGAGGAGCTCGAGGCAAACGGAGCGAAAACGCTCGCCTCCCTCGATGCTACCGATGAAGGCAAGCTCTTGCTTATTGAATATACGGTTGATGGCAAAAAGCTTGTTAACCATTACCTCTGCGGCAGCCCGACTTATGACTATGCAACAATTCGCGACCTTCTCAAAAAAGCCAACCTTTTAACGGTTGAAGGCTTCGAGAAATATTAAGAAAAATTATAAAAGCGTGCAAGCGAAAACAGACGGAAGATAACAGATAGCAGACGGCAGATGTCAGACAAGATAAATCCCACCTCTGTCGGTCAAACCAAAGCGAATCTCAATTCCTCGGCGCCCTCTTATCGAACAAACCGAAGCGAAGCACAGATCCTCGGCTCCCCTTGCGAGGGGAGCTGGATTTTTTGCCCTAAAAGGGCAAAAAAGACTGAGGGGTAGTTCCGTTCTTCGCCGCGAGGCGAAGCATCCGTAGGGGTCGGCGGGGAGCAGACACGTTAATTATTAATTATTCTTTATTCATTAAAAAATCCACCCTCGAAAGGGTGGATTTTTTGGTTTAGTTTAATTTAAGCAAATGCTCGAATTAGAGATCGTCAACACCGCTGCCGGACTGGATTCCACCGGTAGTTGAGCCGGCTTCTCCTCCTTGTGCAGGAGCTTCAAAATCATAA
>JAZORV010000122.1:0-7676 GCA_045656785.1 Acutalibacteraceae bacterium
TGATGGTCATAGCGTGAGCATCCTTGCCAAGCTTCTTTCTGATAAGCTCGGTACCGCCAAGCATATTAGACCACTGGTCATCTCCGCCAAACTGCATATTGCAATTATGATTCTTAAAGAGATAATAGAAATCATAACTCTGCATAATCATATAGTTGAATTCAAGAAAAGAAAGTCCCTTCTCCATCCTCTGCTTATAGCATTCAGCTCTGAGCATATTATTAACCGAGAAGCAAGCGCCTACCTCGCGAAGAAGCTCAACATAGTTAAGGTCAAGAAGCCAATCGGCGTTATTGAGCATAACGGCTTTTCCTTCAGAGAAATCAATAAAGTTCTCCATCTGGCGCTTAAAGCAAGCAGCATTATGATCGATATCCTCTTTGGTAAGCATCTTTCTCATATCGGTTCTGCCGGAAGGATCGCCGATCATGGTCGTGCCGCCACCGATAAGAGCAACGGGCTTATTTCCCGCCAACTGCAAGCGCTTCATAAGGGTAAGCGCCATAAAATGGCCAGCAGTGAGGCTATCGGCAGTACAATCAAAACCAATATAAAAAGTTGCCTTTCCGTTATTGATCATTTCTTTGATTTCTTCTTCGTTAGTTACCTGGGCTATTAAGCCTCTTTCAACGAGTTCTTCATAAAGTGTCATATAAATTCTCCTCTATTTTTCAGCTAATTCTGAATTAATTAATTCTTTAGCCGTATTATATAAATTTTCTGTTATCTCGGCACCCGACATAATCCTTGCAACTTCAATTATTCTATCATCGCCAGAGAGCGATTCAACAGAAGTAAAGGTTTTATCTGATGTACTAGATTTCTTTATTAACATATGATTATCAGCGATGGCCGCTATCTGCGCCAAATGGGTTATACAAATAACTTGGCGAATTTTAGAAACTCTTTTAAGCTGAATACCGATTTTTCTCGCGGCTCTTCCGCTGATTCCGGTATCAATTTCATCAAAAATAAGGGTTTCAACATTATCCTTATCAGCGAGAACGCTTTTAATTGCAAGCATAACTCGAGAAAGTTCTCCGCCCGAAGCGACCTTATTCAGAGGCATCAGCTTTTGTCCTTTATTGGCAGCAATGAAAAATTCAATACGATCGGTTCCAAGCGAGGTATAACTACCTTGGGTTATCTCAACCTTAAATTGGACATCCTCCATATCAAGGAATTTAAGAATTTCACAAATTTCATCACTGAGCTTAACGGAATATTCAGCTCTCGCTTCTTTAAGCTTCGCTGCCTTTTCAATTAATTCATTTTGAAGCAGATATAATTCATTTTCAAATTTTTCTTTATTTTGTGAATTGAGCGAAATAGATTCGAGTTCTTTAGTCGCGTTTTCGAGAAACTCAAGAACATTTTCTTCGCTACCACCATATTTTCGCACAAGTTCATATAAAATGTCAAGCCTATTTTGAATATTTGTTAACTCTTCTTTGCTAAAATTAACGTTCGAAAGCGAAGTTTCAACGTCTGCTTTAAACCCTTCGATATCATAAATAATATTGGTAAGCTTGTCATATATAGATGAAGCCTCTTTATAAGAAGGTAATAGCTTTCCGAGAGAGGATTGAAAGGAAGATAAAACCTCAGGAATAGATCCATCTATATCGCCAAGACTATGGAGAATCTCTCCAAAAGTGTCGGTTATTTTTTCGGAATTTTCTGCAACCTTCAGCTTGGTTTTGAGTTCATCTATTTCTCCGGGATTAATGTTGGCTTTTGAAATTTCATCAATTTGATATTTTAAAATCTCAATCCTATCAGCTTTTTCATTTTCAAATTCAATGCTTTTATTTAAAAGCTTTCGCGTTTTCTTAAAATTCTCAAAAGACTCCATATAATCATCAAGAAGCAATTTATTATTGGCATAAGCATCAAGATAGTTAATATGGTTATCAGAATTGAGGAGAAGCTGATTATCGTGTTGACCGTGTATATTTATAAGATTTGAGCCTATCTCTTTAAAAACTGCAGTGTTAACCGGGATTCCGTTAATTTTACACCCGCTTTTTCCACCGGTAGTCAAAGTTCTTGTAAATATGTAAAGACCATCATCTGATTCAATATCATATTCCCGCATTAATTTTTCGCTTTCAGTGGAAACATCTTCAAATACAGCATAAACAGATGCCTTTTCACAACCAGTTCTTATAATGCTTTTGGAAGTTCTTTCGCCAAGAACCGCATTAATCGAATCAACAATTATCGATTTTCCTGCACCTGTTTCACCGGTTAAAACATTAAGGCCATTTGAGAAAACCGGCTCTGCATTCTCTATAACTGCTATATTATTTATTCTTAAACTTTTAAGCAAGCTTTCTCACTCCCCTTTTTTATCCATTAATAACGGAATTTATAACGTTAGTGAATTTAATTGCCGCGTCAGAGCTCTCGGTAATAACAAAAATTGTATCATCACCTGCTAAAGTTCCGATAAACATATCAGAATAAAGGGTATCTATTGCAGCGCAAGCTGCAGAAGCGGTTCCTGAATAACATTTAATAACAACGTCATTCATTGCATTTTTTACACTCAAAGCAGACTTTTTCAAAATCTCGGAATAACGATCCGATCCCTCGCTCTTGATAGAATTAACGGTGTATCTATAATTCCCGTTATCATCAATAGCTTTAATTATTCCGAGAGATTTAATATCTCTCGAAACTGTTGCTTGAGTAACGTTAAACCCTTTCAAAAGCAATTCTGATTGTAGCTGCTCTTGAGTTAAAACCGCTTTTTCTTTTATTAGCTGAAGCATCGCTTCATGTCTGTTATTTTTCATTTGCAGCAACCTCCCGTTAGCTTTTCAAGACAATTATAAATAGAATCTTTTCTTAAATTAATAAGTTTAACTTTAGTTTTAGATAAGGAAATATTCAGTTTATCTTTCGAAGAAAGTTTAACGGCAACCTCTCCATCAACAGTCAGATAAGCTTCTTTTTGATCATCTGATTCTGTCCTTACAAAAAGTTCTTTGCAAGCCGGTAATACAATAGGTCTCGTAAAATATGCGTAAGGACAAATAGGTGTTACAACGGTGTTCTCGAGAATAGGATCAACAATGGGACCACCTGCAGACATAGAATATGCGGTGGAACCTGTCGGCGTCGCAAAAATAAGTCCATCAGAACGATATTTTAAGCTGTGTTCATCAATAACACACTCAATATCTATCATTCTTGAGATATTTCCTTTTGTTATAACAGCATCGTTAAATGCTGTGAATTTTGAAACAGAGTCGTTGCTTTGATGAACTATGTCAAGCATTATTCTTTCTTCAACATTAAGCTCTCCACAAATAAGATTGTTAAGTTTATGAAGTTCATTAGCTTCAAGTCCCGAAAGAAATCCGATCCTGCCGGCATTAATTCCCAAAACAGGTTTACCCTCAAATGCCGCAAGCTTAGCATTATGTATTATAGTTCCATCCCCGCCGATAATAATGCAGATATCACATTGCTCAAACAAATTATCACAAGCCGCAACATCATCACAAGAGAGCTTCTCAAAAGCCGAAGAATCGCAAAAAAGTTCTGCTTTATTTTTTAAGACCTCAATTGCTTTCATAGCAATATCTAACGCAGGATTTTTTTCAAAATTTATAATAAATCCAATTTTCATAATATCACCTCAAGCCAAGTTAGAATGAGATTCGTTTACAACGTCATCGGGAGTTGATTCAGCTTCGTATTTCGGGTAGTCAGTCTTTTTAAGATATGCGAGATATTCAATGTTTCCTTCTGGTCCTTTTATCGGAGAAAAGGTTAATCCTAAAACAGAAAAACCAAATTCAAGCATAAATGCGGTAGCGTTTTCCACAACCTCTTTATGAACCGTTTTATCTCTAACAACGCCTTTCTTCCCAACCTTTTCCTTCCCTGCTTCAAACTGGGGCTTAATAAGGCAAACAACCTCGCCGCCATCTTTCATAAGAGGATTTAAAACGGGAAGAATTTTACTTAAAGAAATAAAAGAAACATCTATCGAAGCAAAATCGAGAGCTTCAGGAATTTGCTCATTCGTTACGTATCTGAAATTAGTTCTTTCAAGATTTATAACTCGTTCATCAGTTCTAAGTTTCCACGCAAGCTGACCATAGCCAACGTCAATGGCAAAAACTTTTGTTGCTCCATTTTGAAGCATACAATCAGTAAATCCCCCTGTTGATGCTCCAATGTCAGCACAAATCTTTCCATCAAGCAAAATAGGAAAGGTTTTCATAGCCTTTTCAAGCTTTAATCCTCCGCGACTGACATATTTCAAAGGATTATCTCTGACCTCAAGAACGTCGGTCGGCTTAATAATCATACCGGGTTTATCAGCTTTTTGATTATTAATATAAACTACGCCCGCCATTATGAGCGCTTTAGCTTTTTCTCTGCTCTCACAAAAGCCGCCTTCAAAAACGGCCATATCGAGCCTTGTTTTTTCAGTCATTAACTACCTCCGAGAGTAATTTCAATTATAGATTTCTCATCAAGAGAATATTTTTCTCTCTGCTCAGACTTGGTTGCTTGCTTAACAAATTCATTTTCAACAGAAATATGCGAAAATTCGCCCTTAAATCCATTTTTCAAGAGTTCAGCCGCAACCGATTCTCCAATGGAGCCCTTTCTTGAAGTTTCTTCAAAAAAGTAAATTTTTTGATAGCTCAAAAGTTTTTGAACTAGCTTTGAGTTAATATCGTTGATTAGATTCAGCTTGAAAAGGTCGACTTTCTCAGGGGTTAATGCTGAATAACAAGAGGAAAAGGTATAGCCATAAGAAATAACGGCAATTTTAGATCCTTTTTCAATGCAAGAAAAGCTATCTTCATTAGGGAAAATATCACTAATTGAAGGATTTTCTTTTCCTCGTGGATATCGAATTATCCAAACACCTTTTTCTCTTTCAGCCGCCTTTTTCAATAAAGCGTTAAGTTCGCGATACGATGAAGGAGAATATATACTAACGTTTGGAATGGCAGAAAAGATATTAACGTCATAAAGACCTTGATGGGTCTCGCCGTCATTGCCCACAAGCCCGGCTCTATCGACACAAAATGTTACCGGCAACTCGGCAATTGCTGCATCATGAAGAACTTGGTCAACGCCTCTTTGGAGAAAAGAGGAATAAACCGCAAAAAATGGTTTAAAACCTTTGCTTGCTAAACCGGCAGCAAAGGTTACTGCATGTTGCTCTGAAATCCCAACATCAAAAAACCTTGAAGGAAATTCCTTTGAAAAATCGTTCAAACCGGTTCCTTCAGCCATAGCGGCAGTAATTGCGCAAACTCTGTCGTTCGCTTTTGCAATATCGCAAAGTGCTTTTCCAAAAACATCAGAAAAGGTTTCACCGGAAACAGCATCAACGCCAACTTCAACATCAAATGGAGCCACGCCATGATAAGAATTCGGCATTGCTTCGGCATATTTATAGCCTTTACCCTTAATCGTTAAGGCATGGATAATGGTTGGCCTTTTATTTCTCTTTGCCAGCTCAAGCATTTGAGACATTTTTTCAATATTATGGCCATCGATAGGCCCTAAATATTCGAATCCAAGCCCTTCAAACACGTTGTTATGATATATTGCAGTTTTAACCATCAATTTTGAATTGTAAATGGTATTTCTTAAAAGTCTCCCGATAAGAGGAATTTTAATAAGAGCTTTTTCAACCTTATTTTTTAAATTATGGTAAGAAGTGCTTGTTCTGACCCTGTTGAAAGATTTTGCAAGACCTCCAACATTCTTAGAAATTGACATTTTATTATCATTAACAATAATAATAAGCTTATCCTTAGTATTTAGCGCGTTATTCAAGCCCTCAAAAGCCATTCCGCCCGTAAGTGCACCATCGCCAATAACGGCAACTGTAAAATTACCATTCCCTTCAAGCTCGTTCGCAATTGCAATACCACAAGCGGCAGAAATGGAATTGCTGCTGTGCCCGGTAATAAACGGGTCGTGATTGCTTTCATCGGGTCGCATAAACCCAGAAATACCATCTTTTTTTCTCAACGAATCAAAAGAATCGTATCTTCCGGTTATTAGCTTATGAGCATAGCACTGATGACCAACGTCAAATATAATAGAATCTTCGGGGGAATTAAAAACTTTGTGAATTGCCAGAGTTAGCTCAACAACTCCGAGATTTGAAGCTAAATGTCCGCCATTTGTAGATACAGTTGACATTATTTTATCTCTTATCTCTTGGCAAAGAGAGTATAATTCCGTATTATTTAGTTTTTTTAGATCATCGGGAGAATTTATCTTCCCTAAAAAATTATACTCCAAATTTAAACTTCTCCTTTTTAGTGGTCTCTCTTTAAAAGAGAAATAGAAAAACTTTTAAGATCCTCTGCTTCGGCACCAAAAACTTCAAGCGAGGACAAAGCCTTGTTGGTATATTCATCAGCCAGCTCTTGCGCCTTCTCAAGCCCATAGATAGAAACAAAGGTGGATTTCTCATTATCCGCATCGCTTCCAATCGGCTTCCCGAGAAGCTTCTCATCGCCAACAACATCAAGAATATCATCAATAATTTGGAAAGCTATGCCCAAATTATATCCATAGTTTTTCGCAGCATTAAGCTTTTCTTCATCAGCTCCGGCCGAGGCGCATCCAAGCATAGCCGAAGCTTCAATAAGCTTCGATGTTTTAAGTTCATTCAATTTTGTTATAACATCAAGGTTAACTTTTTTACCTTCACTTTCAAGGTCGATAACCTGTCCGCCGATCATTCCGTTAGCACCCGCGCATTCAGATAGAATCGAAACGCATTTTAAAACATCTGCTTTATTATCAGAAACTGTGTTCGAAATCGTTTCAAAAGCCATAGTCAAAAGGCCATCGCCCGCAAGTAATGCTATATCTTCGCCAAATTTTTTATGGCAAGAAGGAAGTCCTCTTCTAAAATCATCATCATCCATACAAGGTAGATCATCGTGAATAAGCGAATAGGTATGGAGCATTTCGATAGCGCATGCCATTGACAGCGCTGTTTCCTGATTACCTTTGCAAATTCTCGAAAACTCCATAACAAGCGCAGGCCGAATACGTTTTCCGCCAACAGAAAGGCTATATTTCATAGCCTCAAAAACGCTTTTATGAAGCTCGTTTTTGCAAACAAGTAAACTTGAAAGTTTTTCATCTATGATGGGCTTATATTTTTCTAAAAAACTACTCATCCTTGTCATTTTCCTTTATATATTCATCGATAGAGATTATTTTCTGCTTAGCTTCTTTCAGCTTCTTATCGCAAAATGACGATAGTTTAATTCCTTCATCATAAAGCTTTACGGAGTCTTCCAAAGGGCAGCTTCCGTCTTCGAGCTTTTCAACTATTTCTTCTAAACGTTTTATAGCCACTTCAAAAGTTAATTCATTCATAGCTTTTACCTCCATTTATAGTTTTAACCTGACACTCAGCGTTTCCGTCGGAAAATTCAACGTGAATCAAATCTCCTGCTGATAACTGATTTTTCGATCTGATAACAGTTCCTTCTTTTGTTGCAATAGCATATCCTCTCATAAGGACAGATGCAGGATTTAACGCGCCCAAAGCTTTAAGCGCAATCGCAAAACTCTTTTCATAATTTGAATAAGAAGATGCAGATGCATTTTTAAGAGAAGAAACAAGAGAAATTAATTCGTTTTTTCGGTCGTTAAGATATTCC
>JAZORV010000123.1:0-1766 GCA_045656785.1 Acutalibacteraceae bacterium
AAAAACAAGGACAAGGCTCTCAAGGTTCTTCGTTCAAGACTTTATGAAGAAAAGCTCCGCGAGCAGACCGATGCTATCGCAAGCGATCGAAAGAATCAGGTTGGAACGGGGGACAGAAGCGAAAGAATCAGAACCTATAACTATCCTCAGGGCCGCTGCACCGACCATAGAATCGGCCTTACTCTTTATAAATTGGATGAAATTTTATCGGGCGGTCTTGACGAGGTTATCGACCCGATTATCGCGCATAACCGCGCAGAAATGCTCAAAACCGGAGATAATTAAATGAAAACTGAGCACGTAATTATAGAATCAGAGCAAAATACCGAAGGGATAAAAAGGCTCGCCGAGATTTTAAAATCGGGCGGTATTGCCGCTATTCCAACAGAAACTGTTTATGGTCTTGCCGCCGATGCCACAAGCGCTTCGGCAGTTGCCAAAATTTTCGAAGCCAAGGGCAGACCGCAGGATAATCCGCTGATAGTTCACATAAGTTCCCTTCAAATGCTTGATGGAATCGCAAAAGAAATTCCCGAGGGCGCAAAAAAATTAGCCGAAAAATTTTGGCCGGGTCCGCTTACGATTATTATGCCCCGTGGCGAAAAAATCCCTGAAGAGGTTTCTGCAGGGCTCGATACGGTTGCTGTTCGCTTTCCATCCCACCCGATTGCAAGGGCGATAATCGAAGAATCGGGCTTGCCTCTTGCGGCGCCGAGCGCAAATCTTTCGGGCTCTCCGAGCCCCACGACCGCAGAGCATTGCATAAAAGACCTTGAAGGCAGAGTTGATGCGATTGCGGTTTCAACCGATTGCGAGGTCGGTGTTGAATCAACCGTTATAACCCTTTGCACAAATCCTCCAAGGCTCCTTCGCCCCGGCGCAGTTACCGCCGAGGAATTGCGAGAGGTTTTGGGCGAAATAGTAATTGATAAGGCAGTTTTGGCAGAGCCTGAAAAGGGCGAAGCGGTTGCAAGCCCCGGTATGAAATACAAGCATTATTCCCCGAAAACCGCTGTGATATTAGTAAGGGGAAGCGCAGAAAAATATAGAGAATACGTTAATTCGAAGAAAAGCGAAAAAGCTATCGCGCTCTGCTTCGAGGAGGATAGCGAGGGCATCGAAATCCCGACCGTAACTTACGGCAGAGCCGAGGATGAATTAAGCCTTGCAAACGGAATTTTTGCGGCTTTAAGAAGGCTCGATGAAATTGGAGCCGAGGTGGCTTACGCCCATTCTCCCGAGCTTTCGGGCGTTGGGCTTGCGGTTTATAACCGACTTATCCGCGCCGCCGCTTTCAGAGAGATAGATTTAGAGAATAAGCAATAGGTTCTCGTCTGATTTCTGCCGTCTGCCGTCTGTCGGCTGATTGTGATCGCCCTTACTGCTTCGCCTTTTCGGCGAAGAACGGTCTCTCCCTCAGTCATTTTGCTTCTCGCAAAATGACAGCTCCCTCCCAGAGGGAGCCACGGAATTGAGATTCGCTTCGGTTTTTGGTACAGAGTCGGGATTGTGCAAATTTTTAGAGGCGGGCGATTGATAATCGCCCCTAGTGCTTCGCCTTTTCGGCGAAGTTCGGAACTACCCCTCAGTGCTTTTCGCGTTCGCGAAAAACACAGCTCCCCTGGCAAGGGGCGCCGAGGGCTTGTGGTTTGCTTTAGTTTTTAGCACAGAGTTAGGATTTATCTTGTCTGATATCTGTCGTTTGAAATCTGATGGCTGATTTCACAGAGTTAGGATTTATATTTTCTGTAGTCTGATATCTGTCA
>JAZORV010000124.1:0-3342 GCA_045656785.1 Acutalibacteraceae bacterium
TTTGGCTTATTCGATAGAGGGAGGCACGGGCTCTATTATTCAAATAGCTTTTTTGCCCAAAAAGGTTGCGTACTATCAGCGCTTGTGATAAAATTATACAAACCCACACTCAAAAAATGTAACCAAACGCGAGGTTGCGAAGTATTATTAATGAAATGATACTTGAAATCCCCAATGATAAGGAGAAAAAAGATGAATATCCTAAGAAAAATGATTCCCCTGCTTCTTGCCGTCTGTGTTATTCTGCTTTCAAGCTCCTGCAAACAGGAAGTAAACACCGACTCTGGATTCGCGCCGAGCAACGGCAAAGGCGCCCCTTCGGGCGAAACCCCATCAAGCCCGACAACCTCTTGGGCGGAGGGCTCAACCGACGAGTCCCTTCAAAAAAACGTCGAAACTCTCTTTGAGGGAGGCTTGCTTCCTTATGAGAAAAACGGTGTTTGGCACTACGTTGATCAAAACGCAAAAATCTTCGCCCAGCTTGATAATCTGACCCAAGCCAAACCCTTCAGCGAAGGCTTGGCGGCGGTTAGAAATCTCGAAGCTTGGTCATATATCGACCAAAATTTCGAGAGAAAAACAGACTTTAAATTCGCCCTGGCTGAAGATTTTTCTGAAGGTTTAGCCGTTGCAGGTCTGAAAACCGACCGATTGCTGGAATACGACTACGGATTTTTAAACACTGATTGCGAATGGGAAATAAGCCCTGTTTATGCGGGCGCAAGCAGTTTTTCGGAGGGCCTCGCGGCGGTTGCTGTTATTGGCGACGACGTTAACGATATAGGTCAGCCTCTGAAAGAATGGGGTTATATAAACAAAAAGGGCGAATGGGTAATCAAGCCCCAGTTCCACGAGGCGGGCAACTTTGAAAACGGCATAGCACACGTTATGATTTTTGAAGACGGCAGAAAAAAATACACCATTATAAACACGAACGGCGACTATCTTCTCACCCCGAAAGAGGGTTACGTTCTTCTCGACAGAGACACGATGCTCATCAGACAAAAGGATGAAAAAACCGAAAAATACGGATACATTGACATCAGTTGCAACTGGGTTATAGAGCCTCAATTTGATTTCTGTTTTGCCTTTTCAGAAGGGCTGGCTCCTGTAGAAATTAATGACAAATGGGGTTTTATCGACCAAGACGGAAAGGTTGTTATCGAGCCGAAATACAAAGACGTCGAGTATTTCTCCGACGGTCTCGCGCGCGTCAGCTTTGATGGAGAAAAGTGGGGTTGCATTGATAAGAAAGGCGACACCGTTTTGCCCGCGGAATACGAAAAACTCGGAGATTTCAAGGGCAATTATGCTGTTTTCGGAGTCTATTCACACTATGAGCCCGAAACCTTCTACGATGGCTTTGATGATTTTGGATATCTAACGGGCGGTACCTACGGCGGAAAGATCTATAAATATGGCATCATCAACAAATATGGAGAAATTATTGTTCCCGCAAAGCATAAAGACATCCTGCTTTACTCCGAAGCCTACGTGGCTATCAGAGAAAATGACGTCGAAGTTATCACCTACGACGGGCGGTTTATAGTGTCGAAAGCCGAAACCGTGTCCTATCCCAAAAGTTACTAAATACACGAAAAAGTCTGCCTCAAAAATCTGTTGAGGCAGACCTTTTTTGTTTATGAGTCATTAAAAATCCAATGCGCCTTAAATGTTCACTAGACAAAATATAAACTATGTGTTAAAATGATTAAAAGAGGTGTTACGATATGGCAAGTTTAAAACCCACTAAATTTAGCGAAAAATACAGTCTTATTCCCAAAATTCTGGCTTCGTTTTCCCTTGTTTTAGTGCTTTTGGGCTCGTTCTATTATTTTATAGGCTTCAGCGGTAGCTTTTCTTCGCCAAACGCCCGTGACGTTTTCTTTTTAATATCAAGACTTTTGCCCGCAAGCCTTATGTTTGTCTTTGTCGTCCTCCTCAAAAACAACTATGCTTATAAAAAATTCGCAATAATTTTCCTTCCGATTCTTCTCCGATTTATATATATATCAATATTTTCTGCCGCTACCATCCTCGAATATATAGCATACGTTTCCCTTTTTGTCGCCTTCTTTGCTGCCTTCAAAAACTTCGAGATAAAAGCGCTTCTTATCGCACCCTCAATCGCTATGATTGTCGCCACCACCTTTGTCATACTCAAAGATTTGTCCCTCAAGCTTGTCTCTTTTTATGTTTCGCACGGCGTTTTTTATGTATTGCTTCAAATGGGAACTATATTATTTTATGTAACCTTTATTGTTTTCGCCATCGAAATCAAGCCCTTGAACTATTGCCCGTCGCCTCAAAAAATGCTCAAGTATATTAATAAACAGTTCGACCGAGGCTTAATCTCCGATGAGGAATATAAAGCTCTCCGCAAGGAGCTTTCGTAAATGGAAAATAATTAAAATCAAACAAACCCAAAAATCAGACGTTAATCGAAAACTCTGATTTCCAAACCGAATGTTAAAACATATTTAATCTCTTTTAAAAAATTTGTATGAATCCCTCCGCGGGCGAGTAATACTCGCCCGTTTTTTGCAGGTTTATGAATCTATCGTTTAAAAAATATGGTTTGTGTTTTATGCAACACACTTCACCACTAGTACGTAATACGAACTAGTGCCTTTTTTATGTTTGCGAGACGCTGTTTACCACTAGTACGTAATACGAAATAGTGTATTGTTTGTGTTTTATAGCGGGGTATAATCAATCGTCCCCTCTTAAGATTTCGCACAATCTTAACTCTGTGAAATCAGCCTTCAGATTTCAGACGACAGATGTCAGACAAGATAAATCCTAACTCTATGCCAAAAACTAAAGCGAACCACAAGCCCTCGGCTCCCCTTGCGAGGGGAGCTGGATTTTTTGCCCTAAAAGGGCAAAAAAGACTGAGGGGTAGTTCCGAACTTCGCCGAAAAAGCGAAGCAGTAAGAGCGAGCGAAATCAGCCGACAGATAACAGATTTCAGACAACAGATTGCAAACAACAGCCAATATAAATCCTAACTCTGTGCCAAAAACCGAAGCGAATCTCAATTCCGTGCCTCCATCTGGGAGGGAGGTGGATTTTCGAGGCAAATCGCCTCGAAAAGACGGAGGGAGAGACCGTTCTTCGCCGCAAGGCGAAGCTATAGGTGAGAGTAACACTCACCCGCTATCGGGTTAAGATTATTTTTTCCGATGAAAAATTGTTTGCGTTTTATTGCGAGCGCTGTCCTCCACTAGTACGTAATACGGACTAGTGCCTTTTTTATGTTTGCAAATTGTTATTCACCACTAGTACGTGATACGAACTAGCGTGTTGTTTGTGTTTTCCTGCGGGCTATAATTAATCGCC
>JAZORV010000125.1:0-11865 GCA_045656785.1 Acutalibacteraceae bacterium
GTTATGAGGGAATCCTCGTTGAAAAGATGGCCGCTGAACCAGATTTTATTCTTTTTGCACCATTTACTCAAGGTCTTGAAATAGCCCTCTTCCATAAGCTTCTGAAGAAGAACTCTATATTGATAGCGTATCTTCTGATAGTCACCCTTTTGGAAGAAAAGCTCCTCTAAATGGTCGGTTATATCATAGCCCCATCTATCCTTGAAATGCTTTTCAATTCCTTCGGGATAGGGGATGGATGTGCTCTGAACCAAAGGCTCATCAACCCACATAGTGTGGATAGTTGTGCCGAAATATTCTCTGAACTCTTCCCAGTTCTCTTCATAGCATAGCTTAACGTATTTTTCGCATTTTTCGGGGCTGAACATATTAAGCAGACCACCGCGCCATTCGCCTTCAATGGGTTTTGCAGCAGCCTTGCGCTTAACGATATAATGAGAACCTAAATCCAACATGATTGAGGAGAGATAATCCTTTGCCGTATAGTCCTCACTGCTATAAAAATCCTTGGAAACGCATTCGATAACGTCGAGAACGTCCTCGATGGGGTTTTCTGTGAAACCGCCCGGCATACGCATAGGCTGCAAGGTTACGCGCATTCCGTATTTTGTGGCCTCCTCAAGCATAATTTTAATCTGATGCTTCCATTTGGGGCCGGGGTAGTCGGTTCGAAGACCAACGTAGGTTCGCGCGATAAAGGCGTGCATTCCCTTATCGTGGAATTCCGCTATCTGTCTGCGAATTTCATCATCCTTGAGCTCATCGTTGAGCATCCAGAAGTCCGTTCCGCGGTAGATAGGATCGGGGGTTTTGAACATTTCCTTCATTAATAAACACTCCTTAAAGGATTTATATAAAGCTCCCTTCGCTCTCTTTATTCGAAGGGAGCTTTAAAACTAATTAATCGCTGACCTTAACTATTGCAATAGCATATTCGCCGTTTTCGGCTTCTGCTTTAACTGCAAAATGGGTTGCAACGTTGCCTTCAACTCTTGGCTTATAGCAAATGTCGGAGGCGGTGTAGAGGCCATCCTCGGTGATAGTTCCGGGGAAGCCGATGTTATAATAGCAGTCGGGTATAGACCATTTGATCTTGCCCTCTCCATCAATAAGATGGGCTTTGAGCTGCTTTGTTTCGCCCGGCTTCATAAAGACTTCAACCTCATCCATAACGACCTGCATTCTCGGAGGAAGGGTTGTGTAAACCACGAAGTTGTATTCTCCGTCGATATAATCCTTAATGGTATCGGTAACTTCAACGGAATCAACTGCGGGCGGGATGATCATATTGCCTTCAATGACCGTATCTAATCTATAAACGTGCTTATAGAATTTTTTGTTAACGTTTTTCGGAAGCTTTATGTTAACGTTTCTTCCAAATTGACCCTCGTGCTTGAATTCTGCGGCGATAGTATAGTCATCCTCTCCGATTTTGCAAACTGCAGCGTGCATTCCCTTATCCGAGCAGGAGCTCTTTAAGATCTTGGAATGGCGAGGCATATAGTTTGTGATAAGAGAAAGCTCATAGAAGCGTCTTCCAATTCCGTTTATACCGCCTGCGGTTTTGATATCGGTCGGGAAGCGCCAGAAGCAAGCCTCATCACCATCGTGGAAGAAATGCTCATCGATATAAGTTCCGCTTAATATCCAGAAACACATTCCCGAAAGACCCGAATTGATAAAGCCCAAAGAAGAGCTCACATTCGTTCTTTCAAAATCGAAATCGATGCCCTCTCTGAAGCCGTAGCCATAGGTTCCGTATTCGGTAACGAGGGCGGGATGATCGCCCGCAAGCGCATTGGCCTTTTGACCATATTCAATCGATTCATCATAGCTCGTTCTATAAAGATGGAAGCAGTTGTATTCATATTTTTCGGGAGAGGTTTTGTTAAAATAATCCGTCCAATCGGAGATGGATTTAAAGCCTTCTCCAACGCTGCCCGAAACCTCGGAAACCCAGATTTTAACAAGGTCGCGAAGTCCATCCTCTTTCAGCTGATTATCAACTGTAGTCAGCATCTTGTTCCAATAATCCTTGATATCCCAGCCTGTAGGAACGGTGAAATCCCAGCCATTAGGAGTTCCGCCATTGGATTCATTATAGAAGGTGAGATACTTTATGTTGTCGTATCCGCGATTTAAGATAAGCTCGCGAAGGCAATCGGAGCAGGAGGTTGCAAAATGCTCGAGATCGCGGGGAGCAGAGTTCTTTCTGTTGAAAACGTCGGGGAAGGAGAACCAGGGCTGAGCCGTGTAGCCAACCTTCCAACCGAAGTTTAATTCAACCTCAACGCCCGCCTCTTTAATAGCATCCATATATTTATAAAAAGCTTGCATTTTCGGAGAATTGAAAACATATTTGCGGTTTAAATATCCATCTTCATCCATAACAAACCAGTCAATTTGGAACCATACTCTAACGAAGGCAGGATTGGAAATAGCAATTCTGCGCTTTTCGAGTTCCATATATTGCTCCGTGAAGCCCATCTGTCTTGATGATTCAAACAGATGATGGGGCAGAACGTTTGCGCCAAGACCGATGAAATCTTCGGTTAAGACCTCGTCGGAAACGGTGATGGCGCGGTCATCAGAATAGGCGGAGATATGGTCGATAACCGCTTCTCCGATAATGGATATCTCGAGCTTGTCGCTTATTGGCGCATCAATGAGATCGAAGAAATAAATAGTTCTGCCAAATTCCGAAGGAATTGCTTTTTTAACTGCCTCAACCGAGAATTCGGCATTGCAATCGCCACTTGCGATGATGACGACGTGGTCTGTTTTCACGCTCTTTGCCAAATTGAAGGAAAAAGAAGCGTTTTTCGCCTTAAAAACGTTGCTATCGTCTAATGCGATATCATTTGTAAGAGCGGCGGGACAGCCTTTCGTTTCGCCCGAAACCTCGGGAACAAGCCCTGAGATGATGCCGCCGTTTAAAGCGTTATCAACGAGGAAATATCTCTGGTGAGTGAATTCCTCCGAGAAAAGGCAAATATTCTTGATTCTGGACATTCCGTCCTTAGTGTTGGAATTGAGCTGGCGGAATGCAAAATACCGAGCCTCAAGCTCCTCGGCATCGAAAAGGAAATCGGCATTATTTCGGGGGCTCGAAAAAACCTGCTTATTTCTGTTATCATAATAAACGATTTTGTTTTTCTCCTCTAAAAGGTCATCCCTTGAATTGGAAGCATAAAGCTCGAATTCGCCGATGGTATAATTGATCTCGCCGTTATAGAAGCAGCTTACATAGATTTTTTCGATAGGTCTCTCAGCTCCGAGATCGTAAACGAGGGTGAACTCTGTTCCGTCAATATCAATATGCGTGTCGTAGCCCTCCGATAAGGCGGCGCCGAGCAAGAGATAATGCTTTTTATCTGCCACAGGCGATGCGATGCGGGCGGTAAGCTCTGCATCGATGCCATCGTCTCTTATAACCTCGGGCATAATGCTGTCGGTCATAGAAAAGCCGAGCTCTTGCGCTGAAAAATTTTGCAGTTGGTCATTCTTAATGATTTTCATAGTTTGCATCTCCATTTTCGCCCTTTTTCGTGGGCTTTTTTATTAAGTTTATTTTAACAGAAATACCAAAAAATTCAATAGAAAAGAGCAAAAAAACTGCACAAAAAACACGACGGATTTTTGTGCAGTTTTCACATATTTAAAAAATTATCTCATTTTGATAATTGCGATGGCGTATTCGCCATTTTCAGATTCTGCTTTAACCGCAAAATCAGTTGCGAGGTTGCAGTTCCATCTGGTTTTAAAGCAAATATCGGAGGCGGTGTAGAGCCCGTCCTCAGTGATAGAGCCCGGGTATCCGAAATTGCAATGGCAATCGGGTAGAGACCATTTTATCTTGCCCTCGCCATCAATAAGATGGGCTTTCAGCTGTTTTGTTTCGCCGGGGGAAACGAAAATCTCCATCTCATCCATAACGACCTGCGTTCTCGGAGGAAGGGTTGAATAAACAACGAAATTATATTCTCCGTCAACAGTATCCGTCAAAACGTCGGTCGCATCAATTGTGCCGACTGAAGGGGGAATTATCATATTTCCGTTCCGCTCTATATCGAGGCGATAAACGTGCTTATAGAATTTCTTGTTAACGTTTTCGGGCAGTTTAACGTTTATTTTTCTGCCAAAGATTCCCTCTTTTTTTACTTCGACCGCAACCGTATAATCATCCTCACCAATTTTGCAGACTGCCGCGTGCATTCCTCCTTGAGAGCAGGAGCTCTTTAAGATCTTGGAATGGCGGGGCATATAGTTTGTGATGAGCGAAAGCTCATAGAATCGGCGGGATACCGCATTGACTCCCGCAGCGCGGGGAGCCTCTGTCGGGAATTGCCAGAAGCATGCTTCCGAGCCACCGTTGAAGCCATGTTCATCAATATAAACGTTGCTGAGAATCCAGAATGCAAGGCCCGAAAGACCTCCGTTTATAAATCCAAGCGCCGAGCTGATGTTTGTTCTTTCAAAATCGAAATCAACACCCTCTCTATATCCATAGCCGTAGGTTGCAAATTCTGTTACAATAACCGGATGGTCTCCCGAAAGCGCAATAGTTTGTTTGCTATGCTTAACGGCTTCATCATAGGAGGCTCTGTAAACGTGGAAGCAATTATATTCGAATCTTTCGGGGGATTTTTTGTTTAAATATTCCGTCCAATCGGTTACGAGATAAAAACCTTCCCCAAGATTTCCCGCAACTTCGGAAACCCATATTTGAATGACGTCGCGAATCCCATCCTTTTTGAGCTGTTCATCAACAGCCACGAGCATATCGTTCCAATAAGCCTTAATATCCCAACCTGTCGGAACAGTAAAGTCTCCGCCTCGAGGAGTTCCGTTGTTAGGCTCATTATAGAAGGTGAGATATTTGATATTGTCATAGCCGCGGTTTATAACAAGCTCGCGGATGCAATCGGAACAGGAGGTTGCAAAATGCTCAAGATCACGGGGGGCGGAGTTTGCCTTATTATAAACGTTCGGGAAGGAGAACCAGCTTTGAATTGCATAGCCGACCTTCCAGCCATAGTTTAATTCAACCTCAATTCCCGCCTCCTTCATAGCATCCATATATTTATAAAATGCCAGCATTTTGGGAGAGTTGAACACGTATTTGCGGTTAATATATCCATCCTCGTCCATAATGAACCAATCGAGCTGGAACCAAACTCTCGCGAAAGCGATATTTGAAACCGCCAATCTGCGCTTTTCGAGCTCCATATATTGCTCCGTAAAGCCGAGCATTCTCGAGGATTCAAAAAGATGATGGGGGAGAACGTTTGCGCCGAGACCGATGAAATCCTCGGTTAAAACCTCGTCTGAAACGATAATGGTGCGGTCGTCGTAATAAGCAGAAATATGGTCGATAACTGCTTCCCCTTTGAGGGAAATTTCGAGCTTATCGCTTACTTGAGCATCAATTAAATCATAGGAATAAATGGTTCGGTTGAATTCAGTCGGAGTTTCGGTTTTGGTGAAATCCGACAGAAAGCTTGCCTCAAAATTACCGCTGCCAACAATCAAAACGTGATCGATTTTTGCGGGGGCTTTAAGGGTGAAGGAGAGCTTTGCATCTTTAGCTTTAAAGGTGCAGGAATCATCTAAAGCAACGTTGCTTGTAATAATTTCGGGTTGACCTTCGGTTTCGCCCGAAATTTCGGGAATAAGCCCTTCTATCACGCCTCCGCCGAGGGAGTTATCAGATAAAAAGTATCTCTGGTGAGAAAATTCTTCGGAAAAAAGGCAAATATTTTTAATTCTCGAAAATTCATCGATAGAATTTGAGCTTATCTGGCGGAATGCGAAATACCTTGCCGAAAAATCCTCTGTATCGAAAAGGAATTTTGCAGCGCTGGTTGGGGCGGATAAGGGATCATCGGGTCTGTTATCATAGTAAAGGATTTTATTCTTTTCTTCCAGAAGATCCTCTCTCGAATTTGAAGCATAAAGCTCAAATTCGCCGATGGTATAATTAACCTGTGAATCGAAATAACTGCTTATGTAGATTTTTTCGATTTTTCGGATAGTTTTAAGGTCAAAAACGAAGGTGAAGGCCTTTGATAAAACGTCTATGTGCTGATTGAATTCAGCGCTTATTGCCGCGCCTAAATAAAGGCAATAGTTAGGGTCGCAAACGGGCGAACCTTTTTGGATTTCAAGAGGCTCATCGATTCCGTCGTCTCTTATCATTTCGGGCATAATGCCATCTGTTATAGAATATCCGAGGGCTGTTGGGGAGAAATCTGTTGCTTGGGTGTTTTTTGTAATTTTCATATTTTCATCTCCTTTTACAAGACATTATAGCATAATGAACAACTGTTGTAAACTACTAAAAAAGCTAAATTATTATATAAAAAACGCTAAAAATGAGCTGAAAATCACCGCTTCTCGATATAAATAACCGTGTTTGGCTTCATCGAGATTTTATTTTCTTTAATTTCTCCTAAAAGCTCGGCATCGTGCTCATTATCGAGAAGATAAAGCTCGCCGCCTAAAAACTCATCCGGCAGTTCAACTGTTTTTTCATCCTTGTCCGCTTCATCGGTATAATAAGTTATCATAGCCCCGAGCGTTCCTTTTTCATCCTTTGCCGCTATAACGTAGATATTCTTGTCGTCGCTATCGGAAGAAATGCAGCTTCCCATGTTATAAAGCTTATTGAAAAGATAGAAGGGATAATAGCCTTTTAAGGGTGCGAGCGTGTAAAAATCGAATAGACCGTTGTAAGCGCAGGGGCTTGCATCGTAATACATAAGCATTGATATCGGGCTTTTTTGCGCCGCCGCCATACAAGCGGCGGTATATGCGGCACCTTTGACGCTGATTATGGTTTTAATGGATTCTGTAAATCCATCTCCGCCCCAAGAGCAAATATAGTTCCATTCGTTAAGTATATTTTCGGCATCGGTGTAGCCATATTTATCGAGAAAGCGTTGAGCAATATCTCCGAGAGCCATCGTGGCCTCAGGGGTCTTTTCATAAATATGCCAAGAGAAGAAATCAAGGGGAACGTTATTTTCTTTAATATACGAGAAGAAGCCCTCGAGCCATTTTTCGTTTATGCCCGCGTGGGCAGGTCCGCCTATTTTAAGCTTAGGAAATTTTTCTTTAAGATAGCAAGCAATGGTTGAATAAAATTCGAAAAATTCGCGCGGAGAGCCCTGCCAGCAGGAGTTGGAATCGGGATTCCCAATGTCGAAATCCGTTCCTTCCCAACCATAGTTCGGCTCGTTCCAGATTTCCCAATATTCGATTCCGAGCTGAGTTCCATCTGCCCAACCTTCGTTCATATGGCGGATAATATGCTCGCAAACTATGGCGTATTTTTTAAAATCCTCGGGAACTTTTGTTCCGTATTTTTTAGAGCCATGCTCGATTTTTGAGCCGAGACGGTAGAAAACCTTCGTTCCCGCCATCATAATACGCTCGTTATATTCATCTGTGAAGGTGAAATCATAAGAAGCGGGGTCGTAGGGGTCGGCAGAAAAATCGGGGAATATAAAATTAACGTCAACCGTATGCTCGCCGCCGTAACTTGAGAAGAAGGAGGCGTCGTGGTTTCTTGCATAAGGGATGCCTGCTTCTTTAAAATGCTTGAGGGTCGAGCGCCCTGTTCCGATAGAGCCTTTGTTATGAAGCGGACCGTTATTCACGCAATGAAGCGGCTTGATCACACCTTTCTCAACTTCTTTATTTATTGTGATTTTCATTTTTAAATCTCCTTTTTAAAATACGTTACAGATACAATACACCAACTTTTAAGTCATGTCAAGGTATTATCAACGTTTTCGAAAAATCCGAAAAATTTTCGCTCCTTTTCCGTTGCAAAAAGGGGAGGGATGTGTTAATATTCAATGGGTGATAAAAATGACGTTATCAAAGCTTGCCAAGCTTTGCAATGTTTCGGTTTCAACCGCATCTAAGGCATTTTCGGGAAGCCCTGATATAAACGAAGAAACGAGAAAAATGATATTCGGCGTTGCTCGTGAGCATAACTGCTTTAATGAGTTTTTCAGCGCGAGATATCCGATGCCTGTCGTTGCGGTTTTCTGCCCCGAATTTGCGAGCGGGTATTATAGCCAATATCTGAGCTGCCTTGAAAAGCATTTCAACGAAAAGAATATAAAGATGAGCGTTTCGATAACCGAATTCAGCAAGGCGAATTTAAAAAGTCTTTTGGAATATTATAGCTGCTATGTTAAGGTTAGCGGAATTATTCTTATGGGGCAGAGCCCGATTGCAATAAAGAGCCTGCCTGCGGTTGAAATGATCAACTCCCAAAAATTTCTTTTGGCAATAGATGAAGCTGTTGAAGCCTTTAAAGCTAAAGGGCATAAGCGCTTTGGATATATCGGCGAGCCCCTTTGCGAGGGTAAGCTTAAATGCATAAAAGATGCTTTAGAAAAGCAGGGGCTTTCTTTGGATGATGATTTTATAATAAATGATGGCGAGCGAATGGAAGCGGGCGGATATAAGGCGGCAAAAAAACTTCTGGAAAAAGAAGAAAAGCCGACAGCCCTTTTCTTCGGATACGATCAAATGGCAATTGGCGCCATGAGAGCTTTTTCGGAAAATGGAATGAGGATCCCCGAGGATATCTCCATCTGCAGCTTTGATGATATTCCCGAATGCAGATTTTTAACTCCAACGCTTTCAAGCATCGGAGTTGATTTCGAGAAGGCGAGCCTGCTTTCGAGCGAGCTTCTTATCAAGATGATGGATGAAAAAGCAACGGGAGTTGTTGAATTTGGAAGCGAAGCCCGATTTATCGAAAGAGAATCAATAGGAAGGGCGAAAGAAAAATGAAAACAGCAAAAACGAGCTACAACAGAAAAAAATATCCATTTTTTATAGCTCAGGCAGCCTTCGAATATTTCATTTCTATTCTTATAACAACAACCTATCTCACCAACGTTTTGAACGAGGTCGGCGTTTCGGACGCTGTTTCCGGCATTATATCCTCCTTTGCGATATTCTGTCATATGGCGCAGATGCTTTCTGTAACGCTCGGGCGCGCCAAAAGCCGAATCAAGAGCGTTTTTATAATTCTCAGAAGAATAAACGAGCTCGCATTCGCGCTTTTGTATCTCGTACCATTTTTTGATATTTCTCCCAATGCCAAAACAGCAATTCTTGTTGGACTTTTGCTTTTCGGTCAGATTGTTATGAACTATACAGCCCCCGCCTTGCAAAATTGGATGGGCTCTTCTGTTGACCCGAGGGAAAGAGGCAGCTTTACTGCGAAAAAAGAAATGGTCTCCCTAATTTCGGGAATTGTTTTCACCATGGTTATGGGCAGAATGATAGACCATTTCGAGGCAATAGGGGATATAAAAACCGCTTTTTATATAATCTCGGCGGTTATTATCCTGCTTTCCCTTTTGCACATGGGCTCAACCTTAGCATTTCCGAAGCCTAAAGAGGATATTATGCCTTCGCAATCGATTGTCAAGGCATATAAAGAAATAATAAAAGATAAGGCTTTTAGAAGGCTAATAGTTATCGATATTTTATGGCAAATGGCGGCAAGTATTGCCTCCTTCAACGGAGTTTATCAGAGGAATACCCTTCAATTTTCAATGACCTTTATATCGATAATCACTATGGCAAGCTCCCTGTCGAGAGCTACCATATCCATCCCTTTTGGAAGACTTGCGGATAAGATAGGCTGGGCGAAGATGCTGACTTTAGCTTTCGGAGTTGCGGGGGTAGGGTATCTCACGTTGGGCTTTACCACCCCTTATAACGGAGCAGTTTTCTATACCGCTTATGCAGTTTTTTATGCGGTTTCGATGGCGGGAATTAATGGCGGACTTGTTAATATAACCTTCAATTATATCCCTCCCGAAAGAAGAACGACCGCCATTGGCCTTAAATTCGCCATCGGCGGATTGGTTGGATTTCTTGCATCTCTTCTTTATGGCGGAATCGTTGCGGCGGTTCAGGGAATAGATAATAAAATTTTCGGAATAACAGTTTATCCTCAGCAGCTTATGGGCTTTATGGGAGCTATATTCTCGGTTGCTTTGATAATTTATATAATTAAAGTTATCGGAAGGCTTGAAATGAGAAATTGGTAGTGATATAATGAGCGAAAGAGCAAGTCTCTTTTGCTCATTTTTTTAAGAGGTGAAAAATATGAAGCTGAAATATTTAGGAACTGCCGCGGCAGAGGGCTATCCCGCGCTTTTTTGCGAATGTGAAAGATGCGAGAGGGCAAGAAAACTCGGCGGAAAAAATATAAGAGGGAGAACTCAGGCTATAATCGATGATAAGCTCGTGATAGATTGGCCTGCTGATGCATTTTATAATTCCATAAGATTTGGAATTGATTTCACTTTTATAAAATCGGTCCTTATTTCTCATCGCCACAGCGACCATTTTCAACCCGAGGAATTTGGATGCAGAAGAAAGGGCTTTGCCTATCTCAAAAGCGCCGAAATGCTTACAGTTTATGGCTCCAAGGATATTAAAGGGCTTAAAGAGAGCGTTAACACCGATGGGATATATGGAACAAGCGTTGAAATTATAAAGCCATTTGAAACTCGAAAAATTGAGGAATATAGCGTAACTCCGCTTCCCGCAGTTCATGGAACGGAGCAGCCCTACGCTTATATTATCGAAAGGGATGGAAAAGCTATTCTCTGGGCGCATGATACGGATGTTTTCGAGGATGAAACCTTTGAGTATATAAAGACGATGGGTATAGTTTTCAGCCTCGTTTCCCTTGATTGCACAGAGGGCGAAAACGAGATGAGCTATAAAGGCCATATGAATTTCAGAAAAAATGCTGAGATGAAGGAGAAACTTCTATCCCTTGGCGCTGCCGATGATAAAACGATATTCGTTATAAACCATTTTTCTCATAACGGAGTCAATACCCTTTATGAGGATGCCGAAAAAAAGGCAAACGAAATGGGAATGACATCCTCTTTTGATGGAATGGAAGTTGAATTTTAATAAAAGGAGCAGAAAAAATGAATTTTTCCGAAATAGCTAAAATTCGTCAATCCTGCCGAAATTTTGATGCAAAAAAATCGGTTGAAAATGAAAAGCTCGAAAAACTTTTAGAGGTTGCAAGGCTTTCTCCCTCCGCTTGCAATGGCCAGCCTTATTTCATAACGGTTTGCAAGGGCGAAAAGGCGAAGGCAGTTGCAAAAGCCACTCAAGGAATGGGAATGAATAAATTTGCGAGCGAAGCTCCCGTGCAGCTCGTTATTTCCGAAATGCCTTATGTAAAAACCGCCGCGCTCGGCTCAAAATTAAAGGGTAACGACTACCGCTCCATCGATATCGGAATCCTTGCGGCTTATATAACAGCCGAAGCCACAGAGCTTGGGCTCGATACCTGTATTTTAGGATGGCTCAATAGCGAGAAAATCAGGGGAATTTGTTCGATTTCGGGGGAAGTCAGGTTAGTGATTTCGCTCGGCTATAAAAAAGAAAACGACGCCCTTCGCGATAAAAAACGCAAGAGCGCCGATGAGCTTTTTAAGACTATTGAATAAAAATCATAAATAGTTTCTGATATCTATCGCAAGGCGCTCTTCCGAGTTTATAAGGCGCTTTGCGATATCTTTTGCTTTTTCTTCTGCCGCCTCGTATTCGTTGAGATATTTGTTAAGGGATTTAACCCCCATATTGCAGCCGTCCGTCATAAGGGCGGCTATTGTTTTGTCGGATTCGTTAAAGGTGAGCTTAACGGTGGTTTTAAGCCAGGACATTCCTTTCGCCATCGGATTCGGCTCCTTTCCGTCATCCGAAAATCGGTCAAGCTCCTTTCCGATCTCTTTATCGAGCTCGGCATGTTCCTTTTTGCATTCCTTTAAGAGCTTTAAAAGCCCCTCTGAGCTTGTG
>JAZORV010000126.1:0-1787 GCA_045656785.1 Acutalibacteraceae bacterium
CTTTTGTTTTCTTATCATAAATCGCTTCTGTATACCCCGCTAAAGTTGGGTTTGCAATACCACGATACAGCAGCAATACCGACATATAAACAATCAAACAAAGAACAGCAGACAAAAGACTTTTAACCGTTACAGATTTTGCCGCTGCCGAAAAAGTTGAAACCGAAATATTGTCCGTCATTTGTTTTATCCCCGTTTATACTTTATAAAAATACTCCTCTACCATCGCGCAAATACAATGATATACAGGAAGATGCAACTCCTGAATTTTGAAGGTTTCCTTTTCCGGAACAATGATATTTATATCAGCGATGGATTTAAGTCTTCCGCCATCCTTACCTGTTAGCGCGATCGTTACAACGCCAAGCGCTTTAGCGACCTGAAAAGCATCGAAAACGTTGACAGCATTTCCCGACGTGCTGATACCAATCAAAATATCACCTTTCTTGCCATGCCCCATAACCTGCTGTGCATAACTTAAAAGCGGATCAACATCATTAGTAAACGCAGAAATCAATGCAGAATTTTCTGTTAAATTAATAGCTGATAAAGAGCCTTGAAGAGCATTTAATATGTCATCAGAAATATCAGGGTTATTTTGCTTCATTTCGGCCCTCTGTTCTTCGGTTATAGGACGCATTTTTAAAAAGCCCTTCATAAGCTCTCCGACGATATGACCACTATCGCTTGAGCTACCGCCATTACCGCAAATAAGAACCTTTCCGCCTCTATCATAAGACTTGATTATTTTATCTACTGCAGCTAAAATATCCGTTTTGCAACATTCTAAAGCAGGATATCTGCTGATTAATTCTTCGATTATGGACATTAATTTACCTTCTTTATTTTAAATTATACATGGCGGTTGTTATAGCTGCGAAATCACCTAAATTTTCATCCAACTCAGCAGGAACAACCTGACATACAGAATTCGAAAGACCGAGTGCTTCTCTATCTATAATTTCTTGCATATACGGGCGAATCAAATTTTCAGAACGCTTGAAAACGCTTCCAAGAACAATTCTTTGAGGATTTAATATATCGATAAGAATAGATAATCCTCTGCCCAAATACTCTCCGCATTTTTTATAAACATTGAGAGCAATTTCATCCCCTGCTTCTGCCGCATCGCCAATAGTTTTGGCGGTTATGCCCTGAGGAGCGATTGCGGGATCATAATAAGAAGGGCACTTTCCTGCCTGATAAGCCTCAAGTCCGAGCGTGTAACCAAGCTGAGCTATTCCGCCACCGCTACAAAAACCTTCGAACGAGCCCGATTTACAAAAACCAACAGGACCATTATCTGATAATCTAATATGCCCTGCTTCTCCGGCATTATCATTTGTTCCGGCATACAGCTTGCCATCGAGAATCAAACCGGCACCAAGACCTGTTCCGAAGGTCATAAATATCATATTTTCTGTACCTTTTCCTGCTCCATATAGCCATTCAGCAAGAGCGCAAGCATTGGCATCATTTTGCAAAAATGCAGGAACATTATATCTCTTAGTTAAGATTTCAGTTATATGTATATCATCCCACAAAGGAAGATTGGGAGGTCTCATAATCACTCCTGTTTTGGAGTTCAACGGTCCGCCGCACGAAATTCCTATAGCATCAATTTTTTCTTTTTTGGAAAAACCATCAATTATCTTACAAAACTCTTCGATTACAGAAAGAGCTGACTGATTATTATCTGTCTTAAACTTGATTTTTTCTATAATATTAATATTTTCTTTATCGGCTTTTGCGAGCATAACGGCGCATTTTGTTCCACCGATATCAAT
>JAZORV010000127.1:0-11360 GCA_045656785.1 Acutalibacteraceae bacterium
GCGCTTCGACAAGCCACTTTTTAAGTGGCTTAAGCAAAATTAAATTTTAATATTTAATTTTGCACAACACTCATTGCAATGGAATAGAACAAATTTTTATTGAAAATTTGTCGCAAAATCAAAGATTTTGCGGCGAAACAAGATTGTTTCGCCTAACCTATACCATTATTAAAGAAATTCTCAAGAGGTATTTTATGAAAGATATAAAAACAATTATCGCCAAGAATATTTCAGAGCTTCGCCAATCGAGAGGTATGACCCAGTTGGAGCTTGCAGAACGCCTTAATTATTCCGATAAAGCTATCTCCAAGTGGGAGCGAGGAGAAAGCTGTCCCGACGTTTCGGTGCTTTTGGAGATTTCCGATATTTTTGGTATTTCGCTTGATTTTATCGCCCGCGAGGAAAGAACTCCGCAGGAGATAAAGGCATCCAAAAAGCTTCGCGAACGCTATTCGAGAGGTACCATCACCTGCATCTCAATTCTCCTGGTTTGGCTCGTTGCGATGCTTACCTACGTGGTTATTTCCCTCACAACGGATTCAATTTCGGCGCATTGGCTCGCCTTTATTTATGCAATCCCCGTTTCCTTTATCGTTTGGCTTGTGCTTAATTCCTGTTGGTTTGATAATAAGTTCAATTATTTCATAATCTCGGGTCTGATGTGGTCGGGATTGACCTCGATTTTTTTAAGCTTTCTTCCCTTCGGCGCGATGAAAGGCAATCTATGGCTCATTTTTTTGCTCGGAATCCCCTCTCAGCTAATAATTTTGCTTTGGTCTAAGATAAAAAAGAAAGCTCCTAAAAACGGAGCGCATTCTAAAGGGCAAAATACCTAAAAACAACTTTTTCCTTCTATTACGTTAAAAATCCGCGGTATGCGTTAAGCATTACCGCGGATTTTCGCCTTTTATTTAACGATAGACTCCAAAATATGGCTAAAAAAGATAAGTTAATAGGATTTGTGTCTGCAAAAGGATTGGTATCTAATTCCGATTATTTGCATTTTTCCGCCGCTTCTTTAAGAACGTTCGGTGAACGCTATTATAAAGAATTTTTAAAATTAGAAAATAAAAATCTAAAGGATAACCACGATTTTTCTGCCCCCCCAAAAACAAACTTGAAAATCTTTAAAATTGATCAGTTTCATTAAAGCTGAAGCCTCCACTCGGGTTTGAACCGAGTGGAGGCCTTGTTTTGCGTATTAGCGGATTTTTAGAGGAAGTAAAACGACGGAGAATTAGTTATCATCTACCTCCAGCAAATCCTCAATAGTACACCCCAAAACCCTTGAAATTTTCAAAAGTTTATACACGGGTGCGGTGTTGATACTGAGCTGCCGTTGCTCATATGATTGTATTGATCGATACGAAACGCCACTATACGAAGCTAGTTTTTCTTGAGATAGATTTGCATTTTTTCTGTATTTAGCTAAATTTGTTTCTTTTTGCAGAACAATACTATTTGCGACGTCCACAAATTTTTCCAAACTTGCCTCATGCAAGGGATAGTACATATCAATAATTTTAGATGGTGGCAAACGTCTACCGATTTGTTCAAAACTCATACCGGTATACCACTGATAATATGCTAAAACAAATCCACACCAATATTGTGGAGCCTTACCAAATCCTACACTTCGTACTAACGGCATTGAATTGCCGACAATTTCATAAAATAAAGCCTGCGATGGCATATTAACATAGCGAGGATTACCTTTGCCGAACTGATAAGCAATTCCGCTTAATACGAATCTTTGGAACAAAACATCTGCTTGCCGTTTATCGGGAGTATAACTAAAGAGTTCGGCAAGTGTTATCATAGCATCATTTACGTATACGTCGTTGTATGCGTGGATCATCATTCTTCACCTCTTGTCTTATGATATCCATTATAAACAAATCTTCACGATCTACATTAGAGAATCGCAAGGCTTCTAAATATTCTTGTTTGGCTTGTAAATCTCTTGCGACACGTTTTGTGTAATAGGTTTCATTATCTGCAATCGTGCTTTCAATATATTTTAAATTATTAAATGCTTTTTCAGAATGCAAAACAACCTGAATCCCCAATTTTCCTAGTTCCATAGAACGTGATAATTGAGTTACTGTAATAGAATTCTTTAAAAAATCTCTTGCAAATGAAAAATATGAATCATCTGCACGATAACCAATAATAACATCCACTTTTGATAAATCAAGTGAAAAATTTTTGATTATATATTCTCTTGCTTGCTCATCGTTTGGATTGATGCCCGCCGGAATTCTAAATTGTAATAATAAAGCCATCCAATTCAAAATATTGTATTTTGATTCTGTCAAATTCAAAACATTCAAACCATTTAAATCCAATTCATATTTATTGGCGTATCCATCGGTGTTATCCGGGCATGCCCATTCATTTGCAAGTTCTATGCTTTCAGTACAATAAAATCCGTATCCATAGTCATTTGTTTCTTTTCCGCCTCTTAAAGTTGGAGTTTCTATGATATTTTTAGAACCATGATAAATAGTTTTCTTGTTCATAAAATCCCTCTTTTCTGTTATCATTATATCAGTATACTGATAGTTTTGTCAATATATTTTCAAATTATTCTAAAAATCATCAGTATACTGTTGCTTGTTTTTGCTTTTAAAATATATATTTTAACAATAAAAATAAGCAACAGGTATTTTCAACCAATACACTCACCTCACGCATAATTTACCAAATTAACACCTAAAAATATTATTTGGTATCCTATTAGGATATATACGTTATTTTAACATATCCGAATGGGATATACAATAATATTGATGAAAATTATGAGGTGAATACTATGGGTATTGATTATATTTCAATTGGAAATCGTATAAAAGAAATTCGTACAGCAAAAGGCTGGACACAGGCAAAACTCGCAGAAGAATCCAAGGTTGAACCTTCTAACATTTCTCATATTGAAAGAGCTGCAACAAAACTCAGCTTACCAACACTTGTAAATATTGCAAACGCTCTCGGCGTTACTCTTGATGAAATTGCATATGGTAGTTTAGTTAAAAGTTCTCATATATCAATAAAAATGATTGATGAAATTCTTGCTGATTGCTCTCCTGAAGAATTAAATTCCATTGCTGAAGTAATTAAAACTACAAAGTCTGTTTTAAAAAATAAATAATTTTGTGCACAAAAAACCTCTCTGCTAAAATTCAGCAGAGAGGTTTTGTCATTATGTTGTTAAAGCTACTTGCAATATATTTCGATTGCTTTTGAAACAAAATCGGCTGTGCCGTTGCCGTTTTTATCGATGCTCTGCTTGAAACGCTCGTCAGCAACGTACATTTTGCCAAGACCTGCGAGGATTTCGCCCCCGCAAGTGTAGTAGTTTTCGGTGATGTAATTTTGCAATTTTCTTACAAGCGCTTGCGCTTCATCCGAGTCGGCGGTGTTACCCTCTTTCATACACGTGGCAAACTTTCGAAAAACCAAAATTAGTCCGTCATTAACTCCTTGCCATTTATCTTTGCTGTAGCTCGCGGTCTTTTCCGCATGTTCTTTATAGGCTTCCGTTTCGCCCCAACGCCTCTTCGCCTCAGCCTCATACTGTTTGCGGGCGGTTTCATAATCACTGTTATCAAATGCAGTCATTGTAATCGTTCCTTTCTCAGCGCTATCCAAAGCAGCAATAATTCGTTCTAATCGTTTCTTTTTGAGAATTAAGAGTTTTCGCTGCTCGGCGAGTACTTTTTGCTTATCGTAATCGGGAGATGATAAGATCTCTGCAATGCTTTTTAAGGAAAAATCAAGTTCACGATAAAACAGGATCTCTTGCATACGTTCAAGAGAGATTTCGTCATAAAACCGATAGCCATTTTGCTCGTCAACAAAGGCGGGCTTTAACAAGCCTATTTCATCGTAATAGTGTAGCGTACGGACACTGACACCTGCGAGTTTTGCGAACCCGCCCGTTTGCATTTTCACTTTTATCACCGCACGAAAAGGAGTATACACTATGACGTAGCGTGAGAGTCAAGCATTTTATTTCACAATCTTATACGGCCAGTCGATGATGCCGCCGAATTCTTTAACGTTGGTGTAGCCGAGTTTCACAAGTTCTTCCGAGGCGATTTTACTTCTTCTGCCGCTGCGGCAATAGACGAGAATCAGCGCCTCCTTATCAGGCAGTTCCTTTTCTGCTCTCTCAGCAATTTCGTATTCGGGAATGAGGATAGCATCCTCGATATGTCCCTCAGTAAATTCTTCCGTAGTGCGAGCATCTATGATAATATAATCGCTTTCGGTATCCATGATCGTTTTCGCCTCTTGGGGCGTGATTTGCTCATAAGAATTAGCGCCGCCGGCTGAACAAGCGCTCATGCCGAATAAAGATAAAGATATCAATAACATAATAAACCTTCCTTTGAATTTTCTCATAGTATCTGCACCTCTTTTTCATATTATAACATTTTTAAAAATTTTTCTCAATACCATATTTAGAAAAAACCTCGGCCGAAGAATCAGCCAACCAGCTCCTTTTCGTTCTGAGAATGGTTATCTATATATGTATTTGTAATTGACGCGCTGATAGTGCAATGAGTCCTGTCGGTGCATAAAAAAAGACCCTGCATACCCGAAGGTATACAAGGTCGTTTTTCACGTTATTATCTTGTTTTTTCTTTTTTCTCTCACGCTAAAAAAAGTTCGTCCTTTTTTGGCGGGTTGAGATTAAAAAGGGTTATACAAGAACACAACAAACCTAATTTAGACCGAAGGTCGCAAGGTTCTCGGGACCCATTCAAAATCTCTGATTTTGTGAATGAGCGAGGTTCTTACTTAGATTCCTTATTGCAGCCAGTACTGCTACGCGCAAAAGAGGGAAACTTATCTCCAAAATTTATATGAATTTAAGTTTTATCTTCTGTTAGCATTTCGGGAGCGGGAGTTCCAACTCGCATTGTAGGTTCCTTGTGCATTTTGCGAACGTTACTCGGCGAAGTTTTGCGATGCCTTTTATAAACTCTTCTGAAGGTTGCATCCGAACTAAAACCGCACATTTCGGCAATATCCTCGATTTTAATATTTGTTGTTTTCAAAAGCGTTTCAGCATAGTGGCAGCGGTTTTGATTGATATATTCAGTAAGAGTTCTTCCGGTTAGTTTTTTGAAAGTCGATGCGAAGTATGATTTATTATAGTGAAATTCTTTTGCAATAGAATCAAGGGTTGTTTTTTCCGTATAGTTAGAATTTAGATATTCCAATATTGGGTAAATTCTTGAATTTTCGGAAAAGTTTTCATCAAGCTTGAAATACTCTTTAAATATAATGACAAGAAGTTCTAATAAAATGGCTCTTAAAATCGGTTCCCTTAAAGGCTCGATAGTATAGTAAGCTGAATAAAAATCTCTAAACTTATTCCAAAGTTTTTCGTTATGAACCAAATTTTCAAAACTTCCTTTTTGTCTTGCGAAACCGCTTGTTAAAAGAAAATCTTTAGAAATGGTTAAAGAAGAAAGCCTTCCTTCGGGCGGCATTAAGTGAGAATGGGTTTGTAAAGGGTTTATGATTACAATATCCTTTTCTTTTAAAAGATATTCCGTTCCATCAATAAGCAAATGGTGTTCGCCGCTGATTATGAAAATGATTTCAAGATCCATGCTCCAACAAGGAGGCATTGGCGTGTCTTTTTGAAAGGCGTGAAAGGTAAAAAAGTCATAAAACGGTGCAAAGGAAGTGTTGATTTGTTTGATTTTTGACGATTCCAAATTGATTCACCGCCTCTCTAATTCTTCGTGTTTATTATACCATACGGATTTTTCTATTGCAACCAACATAAAAATTACGGTATGGTAAAAACAAATTTAAGAACGCTAAAGCCATTGAAGAATATTTTTTAGGATGATAAAATACAATTGACAGATTCTATAAATCTGAAAATTAAAGAAAGAGGTAGAAAAAATGAACAAAAAATCATCTTTAGCAAGAAAAACACTTTCATTTTTCTTAACGCTAACGCTCATTGTATCAAGCTTCGGCGTTGCATTTTCTGCAAATGCAATTTCCCCAACAGGCTATGATACCATTAGTGCCGCAGGATTTTCTGAAGCTTTCTTGAAAAGCGATAAAAACCTGCTTTATGGCTATTCGTTAGAGAAAGATAAAACTCCTGCAAATATGTCCGCAGGAAAGATGTCTATGATGATGGGAACGATTGATGCCAATGGTAATGAAACCTCATCAATTCCGACAAAATATGCAGGTAAGTACGAAAATCTAACCAATGGTGATGTTTCAGGTAATAGTGACGTTAAGCTGAATGGCGAAACCTTTTGGAAGGATGATTCTACCCCGAGGACTGATATTTATTTTGAAATGAACTTCAAATTAGATTCTAAGTACTCGGATTTAAAACTTCTTATCGCTGAAGCAACTGATGCCATGTTTTATGTAACGGATTATAGCATTTTTGCATCATCTTCAGCTGATGATCTTTATTCTTCGCCTGTTGTAACTCGTAAAGCTAACACAAAACGCTATAACGTTATCCCTATTAAAAAATCCAACGTACAATATATATCTATAAGAGTTTATTCGGCTTGTGCTGCTAATTGTCCATACGGCGCTCAATATAGATACGTTAGATTTACAGAACTTGCTTTAACAGGTTCTTCGCCTTACAGCGTTGAAGAGAATAGTGACTTAACGGGAGTTGGCGGCTTAGATCAAGCTAAATTGCAATCGTCATCTAACTTGTTTTATAATAATATGGCTTTCCAAAACAACAAGACCGTCTCGGATCTTCCCGCAAATTCTTTCACTGTCGGAAAAGGCTCAATTTCCGCCGATGGAATTGAAACCTTTGCAGCTTACAACTGGACGTCTTCAACAGCTTCAACAGAAATGAGCAAGTTAGTTAACGGTATTACTGATGCCGCCTCAGGAAATAACTGTAATCTTAATCTTGGCGTGGAAAATCGTTTCTGGACAAATTCCAACGGTTCGTATGTTAAGAGAACCGATATGTTCCAGGATATAATTTTTAATCTTGGAAGCAAAAAAAGCCTTTCCAAACTTCTTATTGCCGATGCAAAGGATTCCTCAGATAAATTCTTTATGAAGGATTATAGCGTTTTTATAAGCGACACAGCTGATGAATTGTTTATGAATTCGCCCGTTATTTCTCATGCAAATAACACAAAGCGTTTTAATTTGTTTGATTTTAAAGGCAAAGAAGCGCAATATATTGCAATCAGAGTTTATAGCGTTTGTACTGCAGCCGGAGCATCTTCAGGCGCATATATCAGAGCAACTGAGTTTGCGCTTTTCGAATCAGGCTCAATGGCTTCTGCTTCTGTTGAAGCTCCTGAGGTTAGCGGTTTAACTAAAGCAATGGTTAATAAGGATGAATTCCAGGTCGGCGAAACAGCTATATTCACAACAACTAATGATAACGAAGATCTCGTTTTCAAAGGTTGGAAGGATGAAACAGGCGAAATCGTTTCAACAAGCACAACCTATTCTGTTGCTATAACTGATGTTGGCAAAACAATAAAAATGGTTGCAGTTTATGAATTTGCATCCAATTTATTAATCAAAGAAAGCTTCGAAGAAAATACTGCTTTAACAGGTCTTTCTACTCTTACAGTTGGAACAGCTCAAGATTTCAATATAACTCCTCGCGAAGGTGCAGAGAGTAGCAAAATCTTGCAGTTCAACGAAAGCTCAACAACTTGGGGATTTATTAAATTTATTAAAAATGGTCAAGATATCTTCAATAATTATGCTCTTGAAGAAAATTCAGCTTATAAGATCAGCTTCTGGTATTATGTTGAGAGCGCCGCAAGCGATACCAAACCTTTGTTTATATGCATGCCTCATGATTCATATAAAACTCATCCCGATGAAGCAAACGATACAGGGTTTGTAAATGTTAACGGTAAGCATAAAATCTATGGCGACCAAAAAAGCAAATGGATAAAATCAGAACAGTATTTCTATACTTATGATATTCCAACTTTGAGCAGGTTTATCGTTTATACAGCCAGCAATAAATGCACAACAGGCGTTGTTTATATCGATGATATTAAGCTCGAAAAAGCAGCTTACATAGAAATTGATGCTAATGAAGACGATATAACAAGCGATATCGAGATTGTTAAAAACCATGTTGGCGAAACATATAACTATAAGTATGGCAAAAAAGAAATAGTTAGCTGCGGCTCTTATAATGTTGCTCCAACAACCGGTAAAATAATAACATCCGTAACTGTTAATGGAGTTGCTTTAGAACCCGAAGCAGATGGAAGCTTCAACGTTGAAATTTCTGAAAATTCAAAAGTTGTTGTTGATTCTGTTGCAGCGGAAGGTTGGGCAAGAATCTTCGTTGATAAAAAGGATGGAACAGGTAAGTTTGTACCAGTTAACGAAACTTCAGCAAACTATGCCGCAAAAATTGGCGAAAGCTATTCATTTAAGTTTATAACAGGCGAAAACGCTAACCCTGTTGTAACTGTTGATGGAGAGGTTATAACTCCCGTTGATGGTATTTACACAATTCCTTCCATTTCCGAAGATACAACTATTAAAATTGTATGTAAGGGCGATGAATATCGCGGAGTTGATGGCAAGGATGCAAAAGGAAACGACTTAACGAAATACGTTAAAGAGTTGTATGATATGCCTTTATGGGAAGGCGAAATCTTATATCATGAAACTGTAACTATTTATGAGGGCAGAGAAACTGCACGTCTTCTTTATCCGATTGATGAGATAGTTTCCGTTCGTACATTCGATCTTAAGAAAGATTTTACTTGGGGCGTTGACTACGACGTAAACGAAAAAGGCGAGCTTGTTATTCTCGATGGCAACAGCTTCCCTTGCTATGATGGAGACGTTGATCTTTCGAAACCGGAATCTGTAACAGATAGCGGATATTTGCAGGGCTTTGCAATAGACGTAACTTTCAAGCATTCAACAACTTGGGAAGATGGTTATAAAAAGGAAACCGTTGAATCAGGTATTGAGCAGCTTCCTAAACTTTATAATAAGCTTCAAAACAGAGAAAATGTTGAACTCGTGTTCTATGGAGCAAGCTCAACAGTTGGCTGGAGCTCATCAGGTCTTGATGAATACGTTGAGTGGGATAATGGCGATGGAACGCATTATGCACAATGGGATACCATTATGATTGAGCCGTTCATTCCAACCTGGGCTCGCCAGACTCATGGTATTATGAAAACCCTTTGGGGATATGATGAAGCTGATTGCGAAAATGATATAACGTTTGTTAATAAATCTTGCGCCGGAAAACAAGCAGCTCACGGCGCAAACGAAACAACGTTAGCTTCTCAGTTCGAAGGAACTAACCCCGACGTTGTTGTTCTTGGCTTCTCAGGAAACGATGGTACGGATCCTAACTTTATCTCTCATCTTAAATCTATTATAACTTGGGTTAGAGCAAACAAAAATCCTGATTGCGAATTTATAGTTGCGTCTTCGTCATTGCCGATAACTTCCGGTTATAGAGAGAATTCTCTTGCAAGAATTCCTCAGATGGAGCAGATGTGCAAAGATTATGAGGGCCAAGGCGTTCTTTATGCTCCAACAATCGCTTTCTCTCAGATCGCTTTTGAAACCCTCGTTGGATGCGATTATGTAGCGAACAACCATAACCATAATAACGACTTCGGTGCTCGCGCATTCACAAGCGTTATGTATGGACTTTTGTCTAAGCCAACTCCCGAATATACTGTAACCTTCAATGATTATAATGGCATAACTCTCAAAGAGGTTAAGGTTAAAGAAGGCGAGTCGGTAGCAGAAATCGCTAATGAGATCGTTCCCGAAAAATATGGCTATATCTTCAATGGTTGGGATAATGACGTTAATGCTCCGATTGTTGGCGAAACAATCTTCACTGCAGTCTATAAGAGAGACGTTGAGGCAAAATACAAAGTTACAATCAATAATCAGGTGGTAAATAACGTATCATTTGATACCAAGATAACCGTTAATGCCGCTAAGGATGTTCTTTGGGTAGTTAACGACCAGAAATTCCATGTTGGCGAATCAGCTGTTATGTATTCCTTCGGAGATATGTTAATCGAGGCTCGTGAGCTTGGCGATATTGATAAGAACGAACCTTTCGTATCCTTGCTCGGAACACAAAAAGCAGATGGAATCTTCATTGCATTCGTGCACGCTTATGCAGGTGCAAATGAGATAGAAGAATACGGCGCAAACTTCTGGAACGCGGATAACGAGGCAAGCAACAAGAATGTAGTTGTGACAATCGGTAACGATGCAATGATTTCTCTCTATGGAATCAAAGCGGGCGCAAAACGTGGCGTTAAGGCTTATGCAAAACTCATAGACGGAACAGTTATCTATTCCGAAGCCCAGAAAACTGAACAATTTTAATCTAAGAGAGGAGAAACAATAATGAAAAGTTATAAAAGACCCGAAGCAGAGCTTATCAACATTCAGCTCTCCGCGTTTTGTGAATCAGTTAATACCTCCTCTTATGAGATTGAAGCTCCTTCATCGGGCGGTTCAGCAGGAGCTGTAACAGACGGAATGCAGCAAGGAAGCGGCATTGATGATCTTTAATTAAAAGATTAATTAATCTAAGCTTATAAAAAATGGTTTCCCGAATCGGGAAACCATTTTTATATAGATAAGTTTACGAAAGATATATATTTTCCTTTTTTGTCATAATAATGGGCTTCCATATATATTAACGTAAGATTCATTGAGATTGTGACATACATATATACAACAATTTATATATGCAAATAAGTGACAACAAAAAGCCCACATCCTTCAAAAGAAGAATGTGGGCTTTTTTTACTTATTTGTCGCTATTAATTTAATCAGAAATTCTGATTAGTGTTGGTCGCGGATAGCAGCCTGTGGTGCTATCAGCAAAAGTGGGAAATTAAATAAATCTTTAAGAAACCGCTTGTGCAACATTTGAAAACTGGTTTCCACCCTTTGTGATTGTAAATGTGGTTGAGGTTTCTCCGCTTGGCATCATATTTCCACCAATCATTCCACCCTCATTATCTGGCGGCGTCATACCTTCTGGCATTTCTCCGTTGGGCATTTCGGGTCTCTCACCATTCGGCATTTCTGGTCTTTCACCTTGTGGAAATTCGCCATTTGGTTTTTCGGGTCTTTCCATACCCTCTGGCATTTCGGGTGGGGTACCTTGTTCGCTTTGTCCGCCATCAGGCATTTGGGGTCTTTCGCCCTGCGGCATTCCACCTTGCATATTTTTCATAGAGCTTGCAGTTAGTTGAGTTTCGCCTTGCCAGAAAGTATAATCCCCAGGGGTAAGTTCATCCCCTGCAACAATAAGGCAAGTAAAAGCGTTCGCAGGCGAATATTCA
>JAZORV010000128.1:0-2893 GCA_045656785.1 Acutalibacteraceae bacterium
CAGTGAATCTTATTTTATACACGCCTTTAAAAAACGTTATGGTATTACTCCGCAAATGTACCGCAACAGAAAATATAATAAAAACACTCATTAAGAAAAAATAACAGACACCCAAATGGGTATCTGTTATTTTTTGGTAGTTTGAACTTAATGACACGAATGAAAAACGCCTGAAAACCGTTAATCTTCTTGCTTTACTACTTCTGCTCTATCAAATTTAATCTCAAACGTAAAATCTTCAGGGAAAGAATCAAAATCTTGCAAATCTATTTCCAAATAATAATGTCCATCTTTCTTGGTCAATCTATCTGCAAGCCACCAAACCTTTTTTCTTCCTTGGAGTTCAATATTATTAGTAATTATTTTGAAATTAAATAATTTAATCTCCTTTATATCTTGTTCATATAGAGCACCCGAAGCATTGATTTTTAATAGCATAAGATTTCTATCATAGGAATTTTTGTTTCCAACAAATTTATTATAGTCAAAAGGAAACTCAAAATACTCAACATTAACAATGCAAGCATCGTGCAAGCCATTCACCCAATACCAATCCGGTGGATTATCAGGATAAGATGACAAATAAACCTTACCTTTTGCCATTAAAATCACCTCTTATCGTGTATTATAGCATAAAAACAGCAAAGGGGCAATAATTATTCATTATTCGTTAGCCGTGCGGCTTCAATATTCATTATTCATTTGAAAATCCGTTCTCTTTTAATGAATAATGAATGATGAAAAATGAATAGTGAATAATACAAACAAAAATCCGTCCTCTTTCGAGAACGGATTTTCGTTTGGCACCGCTTGGGGGAATCGAACCCTCAACTAACCCTTAGGAGGGGTTTATTATATCCATTTAACTAAAGCGGCGTGTGTTATGAAATTTTTAAGTTAGCAACTAAGTTGCCGTTTAAAATTTTAACAACTAATAGTTTACCCCAACTTAAGGCTTTTGTCAAGGCAAAAGAATCGAGTTGGGGTTTAAATTCTAAAAAAACAAAATTTTCACAAGATATATCGCCCCTAAATGAAGAGGATAGAAGGCATAAAAGAAATATTTAAGAGGGAGTTTTCCGCGCTCGCCCGAATAAAAAAACAAGAAGGGGAGCGCCAAAAAGCTATACCATATATAGGGCATAGTTCCCATATAGAGAAGGCAATATACACCGATTCCGAGGGAGAAAATAAGCATCCTTTTTCGTTTTTCTTCGAAAACGAGGGCAAAAAGAGGGAGCAAAACCCCGCCGATGGAATAATCAATAGTAACCTTAAAGCCGATAAGAGAATCAGAGCTTTCGCAAAAAAGGAGCAAAAGCCCGATTAAAATAAGCGCGCCCAAAAACAGAGCCGAGAATCGCAAAATTTGTCCGCTGTTTTTAGATTTTATCGCGGCTTCGAGCTTTAAATATAAAGCGCAAAGGATGATGGAAAGGGAGAGCGTGAACAAAATATTGAGATAAAGAGAGCTGATATTTCCCATCAAAAGGTCATTCGCGAGATAGAAAAGCTGGCAAAGGCAACCTAAAGAAAACGTTCTCAAAAAATATTTGCCGATGCTCGAGGTTTTGCGGCATCCCTCGGCAATAAAAAAGGCAAATATCGGCATAGCGAGCCTTCCGATAAAGCGGTATAGCTCTTCGCCCGGGAAGAGCAGGAGCCCGATATGGTCTATTGCCATCGAAAGGCAGGCGAAAAGCTTTAATGTATTTGCCGATAAAAATTTCAGCTTCATATTATTCAACAATCGCAATTCCGCTTAAAGGAAGAGCAATTTTTTGCATCCTTTCGGTTATTTTTCCGCTATCTAAAAGCTCGCCTTGGCAGTTATAGGTCTTATAGCCTTTGCCAACGGAATTTTCAAGATAGAAATGGTCTTTTCTCGAGGAATTAACAACCGCGAGATAGCTATATTCTCCGCAAACGATATTGTCGGTATAAAGGGCGAAAACCGCCTTCCCCGAAAGCTCGGAAGAAACGATGGAATACATTGCTTCGGGGTTATGCGGAATAAGCTTTCCGTCGAGGAGAATATCTCTGTGCTCTTTCCAGAAGGAAAGATAGAATTTAAGCATTTCAACGTGGTCGGGCTTGAGGTCTTTCGCGCGAACAGAAACCTGCGGAACTCCGAAAAGAACGTTGGAAATCTGCAAAGCGGCGTATTTTGCGGGTTGCTTGTAATCCCACATAATCATATCCGAATGAATGGGGGTTTTCCCTGAAGTGAGGCGCAGATTTATTATATCATAGCGATTTTTAAGCGCATCGCAGGGGCAGTCTCCAACGCGGAGCATATTTCCGTATTTTCTAACTGCAGGTCCAATGTAATTTTGCCTGAATTCCAAAAGAACGTCGGGGTTAATGGCAGTGAGCTTCTCATAAACCTCTGAAAGCAGAGCATCAACCGCATCCTCTAAGGAGGTGTAGTCTCTGCGGTCGTCAGGCTCTAAGGATTTTCCGCGAAGAACAAAGGAATCGATAAAATCGAGCTTGAAGCCGTCAAGACCCCAATTTTTTGCAGCGTTTACGTATATTCCGCAAAGATACTCTCGAACTTCCTTATATCTCGGGTCAAGGCAGAACCATTCGCCCGGCTCGAAATCGAGAACCATTGTTTTGAATTTTTCATAGGCTTTTGAATGAATGCCAACGTATGGAACGGAAAACCATAATATAAATTTCATTCCGAGTTTGTGAAGCTCGTCGGCAAAAGCCTTCATATCGGGGATTTTAGAGGGGGCAACCTCCCAATCTCCGCAGAAAGAATATCCGCGGTTTTCATCATCCGTTTGCCAGCCGTCATCGAGGATAACGGTATTAAGGCCCCATTCTTTTTGGACTCGGCATTCTTCGAGAATCTTATCCGGCTTGATTTCCTGATGATAGCTAT
>JAZORV010000129.1:0-2413 GCA_045656785.1 Acutalibacteraceae bacterium
AGCGGTGCGCCCGTCTGCAATCCGACGATAAGCTCGTCCTCTTGCTTTAGATATGCGGCGGGATAGTTAAGCAAGGAGGAAACGGTAACGGTATCAACGCCGACAACTCCGCCCTTCTCTCTTTCTTCCTTTAATTTTTCATTAAGCGCCGCCATCAAGCGGTCGGTGCGCTCTGTTGCACCCTCCAAAAAGCTATCGTCGCCGATATAGGGGGTGTAGTTTTTATTGATAAATCCGCGGACGTCGATGGTTTTGCACCAGTTGCCCTCGATAAAGCCTTCCCATTCTTTAAACATAAGTATCTCTCCTTTTTTCCTAAACAAACAAAAAGGCAGTTTTGCTTTTTAAAACAAAACTGCCCAGACGGTCGGCTAAAACAATTTTTTCGGCTCCACATAGGTTGCCCTATATATACTCCGTCAGTAACCGAAAACTTCTATGTTTAGATTATAACATCTTCTATCAATTTTGTCAACATAGCATTTATGAAAAAAATCAAGCGTGTTCGACCCCTCGTTTTGGTTGTTTTTAACATTTAGGGCCTCAGCCTGCATACCCCACAAAAATTCGGGTAATAACACTCGCCCCTACCTATACAAGCGGAGAAAAGCAAACGGCGGAGCATTTTGCTCCGCCGAAATTTTGTAAATTATTTAATTTTTCCTAATGGCAAATCTTCTTCAAAATCGCTTCTGGGCTCTCTTACGGGAGCTTCAACCTTATTTGAAGGTCTGCGGTCTCTGCCGCCGCGACGGTCGTTTCTGCCGCCTCTGCGGTCGTTTCTTCTGCCATCGTATTTCTTGGGCGAGCCGCCCTCGGGGCAGATAACAACGTGGCGATTGATTCCATCGCCAACAGAGCTTGAAATAACGCCTTCGATATTCTGAACCTCGGTATGGATGATTCTTCTCTCATAGGGGTTCATCGGCTCCAAGGAGCGATTTCTGCCTGTTCTCAAAACCTGAGAAGCCATTCTGCGAGCGAGGCTCTTAAGAGTATCCTCTCTCTTTTCTCTATAATTGCAGATATTAAGAACGATTCTATAATAGCCCGACTGATTTGCATTTGCAGCAAAGGATGCGAGATACTGAAGCGCATCGAGGGTCTCTCCTCTTCTGCCGATACAGATTCCGAGGTTATCGCCTTCGATAAGAAGCTGAGTTCCGTTTTCGATTTCAGCAGCCTTAATAACGAGGTTTTCAACCCCCATCTTGGAAAGCACGCTCTCGAGATAATCGGCGCCGCGCTTTGCGGGGCTATCTGCTTTGAGCTCGGAAACAGGGATATAATTGAGCTCAACCTTTGGCTCTTCCTTTACCTCTTCCTTTACGGGAGCTTTTTTCTCTGTCTTTTCTGCCTTTTTGCCATTCTTCTGAGGCTTTTTCTTCGAGGGCTTCGGATCTGCAACCTCATAGATAGCCTTAACCTTCGCAGGATGGCCGCCGAAAAGGCCTAATACCTTCGGCTTATAGTCATCAATGATTTCAATTTTATAGTCAACATCTGCCGGAAGCAAAGAAATCGCTTGCTTCGTTGCTTCCTCAACGGAATTGCCTAATCCTATTTCTTCCTTTAACACGTTTTTTCTCCTCCATTCTTTTAATTTGGAGCAATAATCAGATAAAATTTTAAGCTTTATTTTCCTTAGCCTTTTCTTCTTTCAGGCGCTCTATAACAAACTTCGCCTGATCGCGCGCCAGAAGCTTGGCGGGGCTATAAACGACCTGAATAATAGACTGAATTATTCCACCTACAAGGCTCGAGAATCCCCAATAAAGACCAATTGCAGCATTGAAAGAGAAGCCCATTATAAGAGAGATTATGGGCATTGTTAACATCATTCCTGCCATATTGGGCTGGTCGGGGTTAAGCTTTTTCTGAATTCTTAAAGAAACAATACTTGTAAACATCTGGGCGGCGAAAGCAAATAACGGAATGAGCCATAAAAGGAGCTGATCGCCCGTAAGCTCTGCGAAATTCAGGCTGAATTCAGGGGTTTTACCAAGATTGATTCCAAATAAATCAAAACTAAGGTTGGCATCACCAACATAATTCTTAGGCTCTCTGATAACGCTATAAACCGCCATCAAGAAAGGAAGCCTTATAAGCATGGGCAGGCAGCCGCCTGTCATCGAAACGCCTTCCTTTTGATAAAGCTCCTGCTGTTCTTTTTGGAACTCCATCTTCTCTTGCTGGGTCATATTTTCGCCATATTTTTTCTTAAGCGCATCAAGCTTCGGGCGGAGCATCTGCTGCTTCGCGGTTGAGCGCTGAGATCTTATGGTTAAGGGAAGCATACAAATATTAACAACAAAAGTCAGCATTAACATGAGTAATGCAAAATTGTTGCCAAAAACATAGCTCAATCCCTGAAAAATATAACCTATCGGTATCGCAAAAATATCAAAAAATG
>JAZORV010000130.1:0-5061 GCA_045656785.1 Acutalibacteraceae bacterium
GAGAAAAAGAACTTATAGATACTCTCGATAAACTCAACCGCAGAAATTCCCAGCTTATTGATGAAATAAAAAAGATTCCTGAGCTTGAAGCAAAGCTAAAAATCAGCGAAGCAACAGTTGACAAGCTCGCAAGCGAAGCGCAGGAGCTTGAGGATAAAAAAGCTGAAGCAGAGGCTGTTAGCCGAGATATTGCAAAAATGTATTTAGTTGCAAAATCTAACGCCGAAGCAATAAAGAAAAGCTCAAAAGAAAGTTCCGAGCTTGCTTTCTACGAAGTAAATGAAACGCTTTCTTCCATCGAGCGAATTCACAGCGAACTTGATGAAATAAAACAGAAGGTCACAGAGGCTTCAGAAAATTACTGCAAAGATCTCGAGCTGTTAACCGCTTCGTTATCCAACGCAAAAACAACTATTAACAATGTTTCCCAAAGAGCATCGGAGGTTACTGAAGCCGCGGAAATTAAAAGGAATATTTAATGAAAGAGTTTAAGTTTTCAACTACTGAATTAAAAGAGCATATTGATGAGCTTTCTGCCGGAGACAAGGTTTTGCTTTCCGGCATTATTTATACTTCTCGCGATGCTGCACACAAAAAAATTGTAAATTTAATTAATGAAAAGAAAACGCTTCCATTTGAAATTAATGGCGCTACGATTTATTATGCCGGGCCGACCCCAACAAAGGACGGAGACGTTATAGGTAGCTGTGGTCCAACAACCTCAAGTAGAATGGATCCCTACTCCCCCCTTTTGCTCGATAACGGGCTATTTTGCATGATCGGAAAAGGGCCAAGGAGCATCGAGGTTATTGAAGCTGTGAAAAGAAATAACGCCATTTATCTTTGTGCCATCGGCGGTGCAGGAGCTCTCGCTTCGCAAGCAATAACCAAATGCGAAGTCATTGCTTTTGATGAGCTTGGTTGTGAATCTGTAAAAAGGCTTCAGATTAAAGACTTTCCATTGATTGTTGGAATAGATAATAAAGGAGAAAGTATTTTTGAAAAAAACAATTAACCGTTTATTTTCTGCAACTCTGATATTAGCATTACTGTTGAATGTTTCGGGATGCAAACCGGAAAAACAAAAAAACCTCGTTTTTGAATCGATGATTGGGATAGATAATATCGATCCTCAGCTTGCAGATAACGAAACTGAATTTCAAATAGTTTATAATTCATTTGAAGGATTATTCAAATATGATAAAAATGGTGCAATCGCAAACGGAATTACTAATAGTTATTCCGTTTCCCCCGACGAATTAAAATATTCTTTCGAGCTTTCGCGCGATGCGAAATGGGCGGACGGAAGCAACGTTTTAGCGCAAGATTTCGTTTTTGCAATACAAAGAGCGTTATCCCCGGAAACCAAAGCACCATATTCTTATACTTTATTACCGATAAAAAATGCATCCAAAGTTTTAAAAGGTAAAAAAAATGCAACAGACCTGGGAATTAAAGCCATTTCGGACACAAAGCTTGAAATAACCCTTGAATATCCTATTAATTACCTTCCAAAACTTTTTGCAACACCAATTACCATGCCCTGCAAAGAGTCGTTCTTTAATGAGACAAACGGCTACTACGGTCTCAACAGAAAGTCAATTCTTTGCAACGGATTTTATATGGTCAATGCATGGAATTCGGATTATTGCTCCATAACTACTAACAGTGAGTATTTAAACAAAAAAGAGACTCAAATAAGCGACGTTTATTTTTATTTCTCTGATAACGATGAGCTAATTGAGAGCATCGAAAAAGACGACGTTGATCTTTCGGTTTTCAACAACTTTACTATTGATTTCCTTGATTCTGCCGATATTAAATATTCAACCGAAAAGCAATTCGATACAGTAAATTCTCTTGTTTTTAACGATGATGCTGATGTATTTAGCGATAAAATTATTGAAGCGCTAAAACGAAGCATCAAATATGAAATTCCAACAGAAGTAAAAAAGAAGTACGGAATTGAAGAAGCAAATTCAATTTATCCAAGCATCATTGAAGGCGCCGAAGAAATAGATTCAAAACAAAAATCAAAAATTCCGGATAATGATGCACGAGATTTGTTTTTTGAAGGCTGTAAAGAGATAGATGCTGAAAGAACTCTACCTCCGTTGACCATTCTTTATATCGACGATCCTGCTTCTACATACGTCATAAAGCTGATTGCATCTAACTGGCAAAATATTTTCGGACTAACGATAAATTTAGAAGCTGTTGAAACAAAAGAAGAACTAACTTCAAGAATTGCATCTAAAAGTTATCAGATAGCTGTCGTTCCCTCAATAGCGGCAACAGATTCTGCCACTTCCTACCTCCAACAATTCACTACAACTTCAACCTTGAATTTTTACAATTTTAAAAGTATAAGTTTTGATAAAAACCTAAAGAAATTAGGAAATCTTAGCGACGAGAAGTATTTAAAACAGCTTGAAAAGCTTTCTAATTATGTTTTTGATACCGATTATACACTTCCGCTTTTCTCCTCATCAAAGCATTTCTATATTGACAGCGAAATCAAAATTCCTATCAATAAAACGAATAAAATCATATATTTCGCTTATTGCGAATAAAAGAAAAATCCTCGCATTGCTTTCAATGCGAGGATTTAATTTTGAGTTTAAGCAATTGCAAAGCTTCTGAGAATACAAGCGTTAGCGCCGGATGGCGTTTTGCTTGAAACGTAAGGAGTTATTTTAAAGACAACGTCCTGTCCCTCAATACTTTCAAAAGAAGCGTGATGCGTTCGAATCGATTTTCTGCCATACTGAGTATTAACCTGAGAAGTATCGGTAGAAAGCAGTTCGCCCGTTTGAGCATCATAAGCCTCAACCTTAGCATATAAACCAAGCTGATTTGTTTCGGAAACAGCGATAAAAGCATGACAATTATTAACCTTTATAACCATAGGCTCGATATTAGTGGAAGTTGCATTAACACCATACATAGCCTTAATATTCGATCTGTAGCTATCTGCGGCTTTATTTTTGGTAAAACCTCCGAGAGAAACAACTTCAACGCGAGAATTGTTTATATGAGTTGCAGGGTCAACAAGCTCATGCTCTTGCATTAAAGGAGCGAGCATATATTTAGTTTCAGGAATGGAAGAAACTTTAGTTGTGATATTATTCAGATTTTCATAAATAGCGTTGAGCGAATGGTTAATGAGGGTTGCGGTCATAGCATAACCTGTATCATTAGGATGGGTGCCATCTGCAAGAATGCTCTTCGACGGATTGTTTGCATCCCAAAAAACAAAGGTTTGACCATCAGATCTAACATAATTTCTGCCATAAAAAGCATCCTTCATACTAACCTGAGGAATACCATAATGTTCACCGGTTGGGCCATGAGTTACCTGGCCGCAATTGTATCCGGTATTATTAGATGTCATAAAGAGCTGCATAACTGCACAATTATTTTCTAAAGCTTCTCTAATTATAGCTTCGTGGCAATAAGCATAAGTTCCGGTACCGCCGCCGTCGTTTACAGCATATTCAACTATGAGAAAATCAGGATCGTGCTTCATAACGTCATCATATAACCTATAAATTCCGAAGTTACTATTCGTTCCGCTGATACCTGCATTAACGAACTCAACCTGCCCCGGGAACATTCTCTGCCACCAATCTCGAACTAAAGCCGCATAGCAAGTTTTAGTTTTGTCAGAAGCCTGGTCGCCTTCGGTAATAGATCCACCAAGGGTTGAGATGGTGATGCTCTCTCCATTCAATGCCTTTTTCATAACGTTTGCAATTCTTGTTCTATTGCCGATATTTGCAACAGAATCCTCAAGCATCTCATCTGTGATGCCATATTTTAAAGAATCACTAACTATCTTTTGTTTTTCATTATTTAGTTTAGTTTCACTAATTGTGTATTTCATATCGTTCAAAGCAATACTCCTCATTAATATAGCATCAGAAACGGTAATCAATCTATCGAGAGAAATATCATACTCCTCTCGGTTTCCGTTATTATTTAATATAACATCTATCAATTCAACTATTTCGGAAACAGTATATTGAGCATTCCCGTCAGAATCAGCCATATATTCGAAGGTGAAATCAGCGAACTTATCGCCTTCAGCAACATATTCATCAACAGGCCTTGCGTTGTTTTCTGAGTCAATAATGTTCATTACTATATTTTCAGATGTTTCACAACGAGATGTGAAATCAGAAACAGAATATCCCACCGGAAGCTTTATGGTCTTACCGTCGAGATAAAAGGCTTTGAGCAAGCTCTCATAATCATGCTCAACATCAATAATTATGTCTTCTTTAACAGATGAGATCGAATAAATGCCATTGACGGGTGTTATATTTTCTTCGCCCATCGAAACTGCGAATTTGAAGCCATTTGGAGCTTTAAAAGAAACGGAATCGCCTTTGGCAAGATATTTATCGTCATATAACTTTCCTGATAAAATCACGGGCAAAACGTTCTCTTCGCTATTAACAGTTATCGTTTTGGCTTCTCTGATGATATAGTTATCAATATAAAACCCTGCCGTACAAGATAATGTATTAATTTTTATTGGAGCTTTTGTTTCGCTACCGGAATTGAATGTATGATAATAGTTCACCCATTCGGAGCTATAAGGAACTGAATGCCTGTAGTCGGTTCCGGTCGAAAACTTAGGAACTTTAAGAGCGAAAGAAAACAAATTTGTTGAAGCTGCTAAATATTTATAATCAAACGAAAGAATATAATCAGTATTAGGTTCTATCGGTTCTGCAAACATATCATATGTTTTATTGTTATATGTATATGTTCCGAGAGAATAAGATTTTGTTTCAATAGCATTCCAAGCCACTCCTGAATTTTTCAGAACATAACCATGGCCTTCTTCGCCAGAATCAACAACAGAATAAGAATTAAGCTCAAAAGATGCACAGTTTTCAAAATTGTTGTATGCAACGAAGTTTTCGGCTAAATCATCATAAGCAGACTCATTGTTATCGGTATAGGTTGCAAAAACCGAAACTGAAGAGAATATGCCGATAACTAAGCAAAGTGCTAAAGCTAATATTTTTTTCATAATATACCTCCTATTTG
>JAZORV010000131.1:0-1137 GCA_045656785.1 Acutalibacteraceae bacterium
ATTTCGCGATGGCCACGTTGAATATGACGATATCGTTGATCCGCTTCCGTTCGATGTTGAAGCTAATGAAATAAGCCTCAAAGAAACCGATTTTGCGCTTTGGTATCGCGACCTTTTGGAGGAGCCGAAGAAATATAATAAAAAGATAATGGAATTTGTCGGCATTGTTGCGAAGGATGCCCAAATGCCCAAATTAGAGTTTGCAATCGGCCGACATATTATGACCTGCTGCATCGATGACGTTCAGTATGGCGGGGTTGTTGCCCAATGGGATAAAGCTCCGATGCTCGCAACGGGCGAATGGCTGAAGGTTAAAGGAAAGCTCAAAATCGAATATAACGAGCTTTATGGCGAAAAAGGGCCGGTTTTGAAGATAATTGAAGCCGAGCGCTGCGATCCGCCGAAGGAAAAAATTGCAACGTTTTATTAAATAAAAAGGAGAAAACCTATGTCAAATATCTGGCACGATATTTCCCCCAAGCGCATAAATCCCGAGGATTTTGTCTGCGTTGTTGAAATTTCAAAGGGAAGCAAGAAAAAATACGAGCTCGATAAGGAAACGGGCTATATTATGCTCGATAGAATCTTGCATACCTCAACCCACTATCCCGCAAACTATGGATTTATCCCGAGAACCTATGGTGATGATAAAGACCCGCTCGATGTTTTACTCCTTTGCTCCGAGCCTCTCGAGCCGCTAACTCTTGTCAGAGCATATCCTATCGGCGTCATTTCGATGATAGATTCGGGTAGAAATGATGAAAAAATCATTGCAATTCCTTTTTCCGACCCAACCTATAATCAATATACCGATATCGATCAGCTCCCGGGCCATATTTTTGAGGAGATGCGCCATTTCTTTAAGGTTTATAAGAATCTTGAAAATAAAGAAACTGCCGTTAATGAAGTAAGCGGCAGGGAAGAGGCTGTGAAGATTATTAGTGTGGCTATTGATAGCTATGTTGATAATTTTTGTAAATAATTTTTGAATTTCCCAAATTTAGGGAGATTAACTCTTGACAAATTTAAAAAGGGTTGTATACTATAATTAGCACTCGAGCGATTAGAGTGCTAATTATTCTTTTTTAAAGCAAGAAAGGAACTAAAAAAATGGCAAAGAAACAATTTAAAGCAGAA
>JAZORV010000132.1:0-2376 GCA_045656785.1 Acutalibacteraceae bacterium
ATAGATTCATAAACCCGCAAAAGCGGGCGATTGATGATCGCCCCTACAGCTTCGCCTTTTCGGCGAAGTTCGGAACTACCCCTCAGTGCTTTTCGCGTTCGCGAAAAACACAGCTCCCCTCGCAAGGGGCGCCGAGGATCTGTTCTTCGCTTCGGCATTTTTTCACAGAGTTGAGATTTATATGGTCTGATGTCTGAAATCTGTCGTCTGAAGTCTGAAGGCTGATTTCACAGAGTTAGGATTTATCTTGTCTGACATCTGTCGTCTGAAATCTGATGGCTGATTTCACAGAGTTAGGATTTATATTTTCTGTAGTCTGATATCTGAAATCTGAAGGCTGTTTTCGCTCGCCCCTCCATCGAGCTGAACTCAAACGCAAAATTAATACAATAGAGCCCTTGCCTCCCTCTATCGAATAAGCCAAAGCAAATATCAAATCCTCGGCTCCCCTTGCGAGGGGAGCTGTTTTTTTGCGCCAAGGCGCTAAAAAACTGAGGGGTAGTTATAATGCATAAACAAATACTATGTAAAGGCAAATATTAATCGCCCGCTATAAACATAAAACAGGCACCCTCCGTAAAGGAGCGTGCCTGTTTATGAGCCCATAGCTCTTTTATATTAGTTTTCGCGTGTACTTTATGGCTTATGCCATCTTCCTAAAGTACGCAATTAAGGAAGTCTTTCGTTCTCTGCTCTTTTGGATTTGAGAAAATATCCTCAGGGCTACCTTCTTCAACAATAACGCCATCCGCCATAAAGAGAACTCTATCGGCAACATCGCGAGCGAAGCCCATTTCATGGGTAACAACAACCATCGTCATTCCCTCGCTCGCCAGCTCCTTCATAACCTGCAAAACCTCGCCGACCATTTCAGGATCAAGCGCGCTTGTAGGCTCATCGAAGAGCATAATATCGGGGTTCATAGCAAGCGCACGAGCAATAGCAACGCGCTGCTTTTGTCCTCCTGAAAGCTGATGAGGATATGCTTCGGCTTTATCGGAAAGTCCAACTCTCTCGAGAAGCCTCATAGCTGTTTCTTCAGCTTCTGCTTTGCTCATTTTCTTGTGCTCAAGGGGAGCAAACATAATGTTTTTCAAAACACTCATATGAGCAAAAAGATTAAACTGCTGAAAAACCATGCCAATATTCTGGCGAACGTTATTTATATTGGTTTTTTTATCTGTAATAACAAAATCATCAACGATAATTTCGCCCGATGTTGATGCTTCAAGCTTATTAAGGCAGCGCAAAAGAGTCGATTTTCCTGAGCCCGAAGGGCCTATAAGGCAAACGACCTCGCCTTCTTTAACAGAAAAATCAATTCCGCAAAGGACGTCTAATTTGCCGAAGCTTTTATGCAAATTTTTAACTTTAATTTTTTCTGTCATAACTAATCTTTTTCTCCACAAATTTTGAAATTACCATCAAAACTGAAATGATAATCAAATAGCCTATTCCAACGAAAACATACGTTTCGAAGAAACGATAGGTTGAAGCAGAATACTGTTTTGCCTGATTGCAAAGCTCTGCCAAGCTGATAACGGATAGGATAGAAGTATCCTTAATCGTTATGATAAATTGATTAACAATAGATGGAATTGTTATTTTAAAAGCCTGAGGCAAAACAACCTTAAGCATAGTTTTGCCGGCAGAAATTCCAAGGCTTCTCGAAGCCTCAATTTGCCCAATATCAACCGCCTGAATACCGCTTCTGAATATTTCGGAAAGATAAGCTCCGGCATTAAGACTCAAGGTTATAACGCCTGCAAGGAATTCCGAAATGATGAAATCCGGATATATCTGTTGAACGATCATCGGAACGCCATAATAAACAATGAAAGCCTGAACTATCATCGGAGTTCCTCTGATAATCCAAACGTAAGCCGCCGATATAGCCTTCAAAGGCCAAGCCTTGGAAAGCCCCATAAGGCAAGAGATAAGACCTATAAGCATACCGATTAAAATTGATACAACTGAAATTTTAACCGTTAGCTCTAGACCTTCAAGAAGCATCGGCAAAGCTTCTTCTAAAACTTGTGCAAAATCTAAATTCATATAAAAACCTACTTAAGACTGAATTAGCGCGGCCAAAAACCGCGCTAATCCGGAATATTTTTTAAATAAGAAAATTAAAGGCCGTATTTTGCAAGAATTTCATCATACTTTCCGTTTTCTTTGATGTTTTTGAGGCCCTTGTTGAACATCTCGATAAGCTCAGCATTCTGGCCCTTCTTAACTGCAAAACCATAGAAGCTGGGGTTAATTTTCTCGCCAACTGTTTTGAGCTCAAGACCATTTTTGATAGCATCGCCGATAACGGTGTAATCCTCGAAGCAAGCAATACAGTTTCCGTTAATTATAGCCTGATACTGCTCG
>JAZORV010000133.1:0-2220 GCA_045656785.1 Acutalibacteraceae bacterium
GATAGGATCTCCGATAATCGTATCGGCATCTACCATCGCGCGAATTTTCTCCATCGTTACGTCCATAATTCCTTTAATATTAGCTTCGCTCATTTTTGCACCTTCTTAAATATTTTCTTTTTTATTATTCCAAATTCATCCGAAATATTAAACTCTATTATTCGCTTTTTTCTTCTGATTCAGCGATGGGTTCTTCTAATTCCTCATCGGGAACGTTATAGTCTTTAAGGCTTATCTGCTCAGCAGAATTTTCATCAGTTTGCTCATCCTTAGGAAGCGGAGGCAAGTCCGAAAGGGATGTTAATGAGAAACAACGAAGGAAGTTATCTGTTGTTCCATACAAAAGCGGACGACCGGGAAGCTCAAGCCTTCCCTTTTCCTCAATTAGCTCCTTATCAACGAGGGTAGTAATAACGCCCGAGCAATCAACTCCTCTTACCTGCTCAACAAAAGCTTTTGTTATAGGCTGATTATAGGCGATAACCGAAAGAACCTCGAACGCCGCCGGCGAAAGTGGTGTTCTGCGGCGAAGGTCAAGCGCAGATTTGATATATTCTGCATATTCATGCTTTGTGCAGAGCTGATAATTAGCTCCGAGCTTTGCGAGCTTTAAACCGCTGTTTCTTTCATTAAGGCTTTCATCGAGCGCCTTTAAGGCTTCGTTAGCGGTTTCGATATCAATAACAAAAACACTGCAAATTCTATCTATCGGCATCGGCTCTCCACTTGCAAAAAGCACAGCTTCAAGCGCCGGTATCATATCTTTTATGTTCACTTTTTCTTCCTCTCTTTCATAAGAGTTACATTAGAGTCCTCGCCCTGACCATCAATATGCAAACGATTTGATTTAACAAGCTCCAAAACCGCAAGAAATGTTGCAACAATTTCGGAACGGCTTTTCGAAACCGAGAAAAGCTCTTTAAATTTGGAGCTCCCTCTTTTAACAAGTGCTCTCAAAACATGGATAATTTTTGAAGGCACAGAAACTATCTTTCTTGCAACGATATGCTCAAAAGGAGCAGTTGAAGGCGGAAGTTTTCTTTTACCTCTGCCAACAGCCATAAAATACGCTTCATAAAGCTTTTCGGGCTCATGCTGCAGCAAATATCTCTTATCAGGGTCAATTTCCATTGGCTTTCTTATAAAGCAATCGAAGCCCTCTGTCATTTGGCTCAGTTTTTGCGCCATTTGGCGGCAGATACTATATTCAAGAAGCTCTCCCGTTAATTCTTCTTTAAGCCTATCAGCTTCTTCATGCTTTGGAAGAAGCGAAACGGTTTTCATATAAACAAGGCGGGATGCCATTTCAAGAAATTCACTCGCGATATCCATATCCTGAGCCTGAGCCTCTTCGATGAACTTCAGATACTGCTCGATAAGCTCAAATAGCGGGATATCGTCAATATTAAGTTTATTTTTAGATATCAAATATAAAAGCAAATCGAGAGGCCCTTCAAAGACGTCAAGCTTATAGGTTATTTCAGACATATTTTCTCCTTTTTAAAATCCGAATGGGAGCGATACGAGAGCATTGATAAAAGACATAATTGAATCGGTTATGAAATTGATTTGATCGCCAAGGATATAAACAATACCCCAGATAATAAGCATTGTATATCTCTCTAATCTCATAAGAGTATAATACGCTCTGTCAGACAAGAACATAGTTGCGATTCTTGACCCATCAAGAGGCGGAATCGGAATAAGATTAAAAACAGCAAGACTTACGTTTATAAGCGCTGCATATTGGAAAGCAGAGCCAATATAAAAGGCTATCTCCGCCATTTGCGAGCCACTCATATTGATAGACTCAACACCCACAAATTGATAAAAATTAACGAAAAAGATATTCGAAATAAAAGCCAGGATAATAGCAAGCAAGATATTAGAAAGCGGACCTGCAGCGGCGGTAATTGCCATCCCGACCTTTCTATTCTTAAAATTATTTGGGTTTACCGGAACGGGCTTTGCCCAACCAAAGCCGAAAAGAATCATCGAAAGCGCTCCGAACCAATCGATATGTCGGAAAGGATTAAGTGTCAATCTCTTTTGATATTTTGCAGTATTATCCCCAAGCTTATAAGCAATAAGCCCATGAGCGCACTCATGAAATGGCAAAGATACGAAAATATTAAACAGGACGGCTGCAAGATACATCATAATAAGTGTTACGTTAAATCCCGAGCCCTTTAATGCTAATAGCAAAAAAATCATCTCCTA
>JAZORV010000134.1:0-5747 GCA_045656785.1 Acutalibacteraceae bacterium
AACCGCTTTCCAGCCAAACTCCTTTTGTGGTTTTGCTTACCCCTTACCTTGTATTCTTTTTCGTATTTACAATTCTTCCGGTTATATCCGCTATTGTTTTAAGCTTTACTGATTTTAATATGGTTACAATCAACAACTTTGTTGGTTTTGATAACTATATCAGATTGTTCTTTGAAGACGATATATTCACCATAGCTCTTAAAAATACCTTGATTTATGCTTTGGTGTCGGGACCGGCCGGATTCATTCTCTCCTTCGTTATAGCTTGGCTGATTAACGAGCAGGGTAGAATTACTCGTACTATCGTTACCTTTATCGTATATAGCCCTGCGCTTGTTGGTAATGTTTATTTCATCTGGCAGTACATTTTCTCTTCTGATAGCCGTGGCCTTCTTAATGACTTGCTTTTGAAGCTTGGAATTATCTCAGATCCAATTGAGTTCTTAACGAATACCGATTGGTCTTTCGGAATAGTAATGGTTGTTATTATCTGGATGAGCTTCGGTTCAGGATTCCTTTCTTTCTGCGCCGGATTTAAATCGCTCGATAGATCTTATTTTGAAGCAGCCGCCATTGATGGACTTAAGAACCGTTGGCAAGAGCTTTATTACGTTACCTTCCCTCAGATGGGCCCTCAGCTTATGTTCGGTGCGGTTATGTCGATTTCCGGTGCGTTTGCTGTTGGTGGAGTTAACGCAACTCTTACCGGTAACCCCAGTACAAACTATTCGACACATACAATTCTTTTGCATATGACCGACTATGCAACGACCAGATTTGAAATGGGATATGCATCTGCTATCGCTGTTGTGCTTTTCGCAATGATGCTTATCTTCTATGTAGTTGTTCATAAGGTTATTAGCAAATTCTCAGATTAGGAGGTGGAATAATGGAAAAACAAATGACTCTTTGGAGAAGAATTAAATTTAACCATCGCTCCAAGAAGCAGGTTATGCTTTCGCGTTCTCGCGCAGGTAATATAGGTATTCTTATATTTCTTCTTCTTATCTGTTGCTTTATGGCATTGCCTATGATTTATGCAGTGCTTCAATCTATCAAACCTATCGATGAAATTTTCCTTTATCCGCCTAGATTTTACGTAATGAATCCTACGTTGGATAACTTCGTTCAGGTTGTAGTTCTTGCAGGAAACCTATGGGTTCCTTTTACGAGATATTTGTTCAACAGCTTGTTCATAACAATTGTTGGAACAACTGTATATCTTCTTATAGCTGCTATGGCAGGATATTCTCTCGCCAAGGGCAAATTTAAGGGTTGTGGAGCTATTGGTCAGGGTATCACTTTGACTCTTTTGTTCCGATCCGAAGTTACAGCTATTCCTGCATACTTCATAGTTGCAAAACTTGGATTTATCGATACATATTGGGCTCTTCTTCTTCCTCCTCTCGCCGGCTCAATGGGTGTATTCCTTATCAAACAGTTTGCAACTTCGGGTATCGCTGATGCGACTCTTGAAGCAGCTCGTATCGACGGCGCAAGCGAATATAGAATATTCTCGAGCATCGTTATTCCGAGTATTAAGCCCGCTTTGCTTACCGTTGTTATTTTTACATTCCAGTCAATGTGGAATAGCGCAGGTACGTCTCAGTATATATTCAGCGAAAGCTTGAAGGAATTACCGACTGTTCTTTCAACTATAGCCGCAGGTGGTATTGCTCGTCAGGGCGCGGCATCTGCTGTTGCTGTTGTTTTGATGATTCCTCCGATTGCTGTGTTCCTTATAACACAGAGCTCGGTTATGGAAACAATGACACATTCAGGTATGAAGTAGGGGAGGGCTGAAAATGAAAAAATCTATTATCAGACTTTTGGCGCTCGTTCTTTGTGTCATTTTAGTTGGATCAGTTTCGGCTTATGCTGTAACTCCTGTTTATGCTCCTTATGACGGTTATGAATATAACACATATAAGGAATCTGTTGCGGCTCCGGTGGGATATCTTCCTTCTGATAATATCCTTGGTCAAGATTTGAAATTCCAGATAGACGTTGAAGAGTTCACCGATATCGCTGTCGATGACCATTCATTCGACTTTATGTCATATTTTATTCTTGATGGCAAAACCGGAACTGTTTTCAAAACCGACTCTTCTTTGAACGTTAAGTGCGTTTATAACGAAATTGTAAATAGCAACGGCAAAAAAGTCAGCCTTAAGGGTGCAACGCAAATTGCTTGCGATTATGCTAATAGCTATTTCTACGTTTATAAAAACAATAAAATTTATGTTATCGATTCGCAGAGCAACCTTGTAAAAACCATTAATGCCAGAAATATTGTCGCATTAACTTCTTATGCTTATCAAGCTGATATCATGGTTGAAGCTTACGATACATATCTCTGTGCAGTTTCCTCAGACGCACCCGGAACCATTGTTGTTTATGATTATATGGGTAAGCGTTGCGGAAGCAAAAAAGTTGGTAAAAACATCGTTGATATAGATACTTCTTGCAATACAAATATCGTAGCTATTGATACTGCTTCTAAAAATAATATCATTGAAATTATGCCCTTTGATATTACAACAGGAGCATTGGAGGTTGCATCTGAATATCCTGCAGAAGTAAATGTCAGAAATGCAAAATCAATAATTCTTGGCGAATTTGGTATGGGATATTATTATGCTTATGGCAATAAGATTTCATATCACGATGGAATGATGCTAACAAATACCATTGATAAGCAGCAAGAAACAGATTATGCGTTCATAGCTTTTGATCAGAACGACCGTAATTTGTATGGCTTTAGCAATGAAGGTAAGCCTCACGTTGTTGTATTTAACAATGCTTGCGGTTATATCAACACTATCGATAAATTAACTGTTTCGCTCAACGAGCCTTCAGATATGCAATACGTTAAAACAAATGATGGAAACGAGTATATCTACATTCTCGATAGCGGAAACTCAAGAATTTTGAAGCTTGATAAAGAGTTAAAAACCATTATCGATATATTTGCTAACTTCATGCATGATAAAAAAGGCAGTTTTGAGTTCTACGGCGCAAAGGGTATGGCTATTGATGCTGATGAAACAATATATATTGCCGATACCAAGAACGAAAGAGTTTTTAAAGCTGACAAAAACGGAAAGGTTTCTCTTGTTATAACAAGACCTAATGATCAGCTTTCTGATACAGAGGCTCCTTTCCAAGCAACAAAGGTTTTGATAGATAGAAAGAATCTGATCTATGTTATCTGCGAAACCATTAACCTTGGTGCTTTTGTCTTTGAACAGGATGGCTCCTTCAAAAGCTTCTTTGCTTCGAATAATGTTACCGCGACTGTTGACGTTGTTCTTAATTTCTTGCGAAAGAAATTCTTGACTAGAGAACAGATGAAGGCAATAAAAAAGTCAACTCCTATCACTCTTACCAATTTTGACGTTGATGATGACGGATTTATCTATACCGTTACTAAAACTGATAGCAGTAAAGTTAATAACTCTTTTGAGGAAATGGTAAGAAAGCTTAATTATCAAGGCGATAATATTTTCACTCTTAACGAAAACTCAGCCGGTTTTGGTGATTACGAGTGGGATAGACAGCTTAAAATAACTAATACTTCCTTCAGCGATGTTGATGTTGATTCTGATGGTTATATGAATCTTATCGACGAAGGTCGAAATAAAATTTTCCAATATACCGATGAGGGTAACTTGGTTACTGTATTCGGTGGTCGTTCAACTTCGAGACAAGAGCAGCTCGGAAGATTTTCTGACCCCGTTGCTATCGAGAGCGTTGATGATAAGATTTACGTTCTTGATTCTATGGAAAACTCTATAACTGTATTTGCTCCTACAGATTATACTATTGCTTTGAGAAACGCTTATGCGTCTCTTGATAGTAGTGATGCAGAGCAAGCGCTTAAAAATTGGGAAAAAGTTCGTGAATATAATTCAAACAGCCAGTATCCTTATTATGGCATCGGTCGCGCATACGAAATGATGAACGACTATGAGAATGCTATGAAATATTTCAAAATGGCTAATGCTAAGCAGGAATATTCTAAGGCATTCAAATTATATCGTAAGGATATGATAAGCGATAACATCGGTATTATAATCGCCGTGATTTTGGTTGTGCTTGTTTTGATCTTCTTTGGAGTTAAATTCTTCAAGAAAAAGATGGTTGCAAAACATGGCGAAGCATATTCACCGTTGGAAACAAAGAAAGGCTTGCCGATTTATGTTCTGTTGCATCCCGTTGATGGATTTGAACAGTTCAGAACAAGAAATATGCAGTCTGTTCCGATTGCAATTGGCTTGGTTATTGCATTTTTCTTGGTAAGCGTTTTTGAATTCTTCGCAACCGGATTCGTGTTTAACGAGAATCGTCCGCTAGATTACGATATGTTTGCTACAATTGTCAGCACGATCGGTCTTTACGTATTGTTCATAATTTCAAACTGGGCGGTTTGTACGTTAGCAAACGGTAAAGGAAGAATGAGAGAAATCATCTGCGTAACCGCATATGCGCTTATTCCGATGATGCTCACGTCCTTTATAAGTGTCGGTCTTTCTCACTTTATGGCGTTGGATGAAGCTGCTTTCGTATCTATGATTACTTTTGTTGGTATTCTTTGGTCTGCAGTTATCCTCGTATTGGGACTTTACACCATCCATCAATATTCCTTTGGTGGAACAATCGCTTCAATCCTCTTAACTGTTTTAGGTATGGCGATTTTGGGACTTTTGATAGTCTTGTTTATTACATTGCTCCAGCAATGTTATTCGTTCATCTTCTCGGTTTATTCCGAGTTGAAACTGCGCTGATAACAGCACTGATAATTAAGAGTGGAGGTTATAATTTTGAAAACTATCTCTAAATTAAAAAAGAATCTTGTGCTGGTATTAGTATGCGCTTTGCTTGCAGCTATTGCGGTTTCTCCCGCATCTTCTAAGCTCACTGCATCGGGAACTACCGATGCAGCTGACGCTACCTTTTCGTCTTCTGCCTCGCATGATACTTCAGCTTTGTATTATGAATTACAAGGTGAAACAGATTCTCTTGAGCTTTGGGCAGATAAAACTTATGGTATCTTTAAGGTTGTAAATAAAGCAAATGGCTACGAATGGCTCAGCACTCGCGCTTCAGATAACTTTGTAAGCGATAGCGAGCAGGTTAAATCGGCTAAATCTCTTGTTACTATTGAATATGTTAACGCTGATGATGAGATAAAATCTGCTAACATTCCCACAACGCTTTACAGCGGAGCGCAGCACGCAAATATAAACAAAACCACTTTCGATTTTGATTCTGTTGAAAATGGTTTTAAAGTAAACTATGTGTTCGATGTTGACCTCACAACTAAGGCTGGTGACGATCAATCATCTGCCGAGGACATCGAAAACGTTGAGATTGTTATTAAAGAGGTTGCTATTCCCGTATTATTTAAACTTGAAAACGATGTTTTGAAAGCATCCGTTGATGTTAAAAACATAAAATGCGATAAGCAGCTTTTACTTACTAAAATCACGCTTTTGCCTTACTTCGGTGCGGGCACGAAAAATGATGAAGGCTATATGTTTGTTCCAGACGGAACGGGCGCTCTTATCAATTTTAAAGGTCATACTACGTCTAACTCTTCTTATATACAGAGAGTTTATGGTGACGACCTTAGCTTGAGCGGTGATTTTGATGATACCAAAACAGAATCTGTTAGAATGCCTGTTTTTGGTATGAAGAATGGCGATAACGCTTTCTGTGCTATAATTACTTCGGGTGTTTCTGCT
>JAZORV010000135.1:0-3157 GCA_045656785.1 Acutalibacteraceae bacterium
CGAGCATCTCGCAATTTCGGGCAAGCATATAAAGGCTCTCGGCTTTTTGGGAGACGAAATTGGCACTATTCAGAGAGCTTTGCTCGATATGGTCAGAGAGGATCCCTCTCTAAATAGCAAAGAAAACCTAAAAGCACTCGCTAAAAACTTTCAAAAAAACGAAAAATAGTGTTGTTTTTAATGGCAATATATGTTAATATGGCAATAACAAACATTCAATGAATGAGAAATGAAAGGTGATATAAATGGCAATTACAGTTAGGGACCTGAGAATCGACTATGCGAAAAGCCCTGTTGGAGTTAACACAAGATTCCCAAAATTCTCCTGGATTATCGAATCTGATGAGAAAAACGTTAAGCAGGATGGCTATCGCATAGAGGTTTATGAATGGATCCATACTTTTATGTGGGACAGTGGATACGTTGAATCCGATGAAACCGCAAACATTGAATACCGCGGAATTGCGCTCGATAAAGATACTCCCTATTTCGTTAAGGCTTACGTAACGGTAAACGGAGAGGAGCATATTGTTGAGACCTCATTCAGAACGGGTCTTTTGGAATATTCATTCCCCCAAATCGCATGGATCAGACCCAACGTTGAAGAAAGAGAATATAAGTTTTCTCCCCTTTTCCGCCGCGAATTTGCTCTTAAAAGCGATGAAATTGCTTATGCTACTTGCTATATCACATCGAGAGGCTGGTATGAGCTTTATATCAATGGCGTTCGCCCCGATGAAAAAGAGGTTATGGCGCCGGCTACATCCAACCGCTATGATTCATCATATTTGCAGGCTTACGATATAACAGAGCTTCTGCAAAAAGGCAAAAACGCAATCGGTGTTTGGCTTGGAAACGGATATTCGAGAAACTTCCGCCCCTCTCCCGCTTATCATGATGGAAAGCGCTTCTGGGCATATATCAGCATCGTTCATACAGATGGTTCTTATCAGCATATCTGGACGGATGACTCCTGGAAATGGCATGAAAGCCCCATTTTGATGGACCATATTTATGATGGCGAATGGTATGATGCAAGAAAAGAGCTGATCGGATGGGCGAAGCCGGGCTTTAACGATTCCGATTGGAAAGCGGCTGAGCGCGCAAGATATCACGAGATTGTTACCCCCGTTTTCACAGATCCTGTAAGAATTCTCGGAACAAGACCATTAGCATCAATTAATAAGCTTGCTGACGATAAATTTATCTATGACTTTAAATATAACGGTTCGGGCGTTCTCAAAATAAAGGTTAAGGGAGATCCCGGCGCCGAGATCAGAATGCTCCATGCGGAAAACATCTTCCCCGACGGTACGCTTCAGCCCTGGACCAACCGAAATGCAGAAGCAACCGACCGCTATATTTTAAAGGGTGAGGGCGAAGAAATTTATATCCCGAGATTTACATATCATTGCTTCAGATACGTTGAATTCACCATTATCGGAAATGCCGAAATTCTCGATGCTGAGGCTTTGGTTTACGGAACCGATATGATGAGCGAGAGCGAATTCAAATGCAGCAGCGATATGATAAACCGCATCCAGGAGAACTTTATCAGAACTCTTAAAACCAACTTTATGAGCTGGCCTTGCGATACGGGCGTTCGCGATGAAAGAACCGCCTGCTCAATGGATATAATGGTTTATGAGGATATGGCGATGCATAACTGCTCGGCCCATAACTATTTCTATCGTTGGAATACAAAGGGTGTTTCTTCTTCAGGCAGACCCGACTGGTCGGGCGATGATATCGTTCTTTCCTACCTTCTTTGGAAGCATTATAACGATACCGATGTTCTTAAAAAGAATTATCCCGCCCTTCGCGGACTTGCAAAATCGGCAATGAGAATTTTCTCAGAAGACATTAAATACGAAAGAAAGATGGTCGGTTTTGGTGATTGGTCTGCTCCCAACCCAACTAACGAATATGAGGATTCCTTCTCGAGCGTTGTTGAAACTAACTATGCGATGTGGTATTGCCAGCTCAATATGATGATTGAGATTGCAAAAGAACTTGGCGAAGAAGCAGATATTAAAGATTTCTTAAAGCTTGCCGACTTTGCAAAGACATACTATTACGATAATTTCTATGATGAAAACACCAAGCTCTTCTCCGAAGGCAAGCAGACCCCCAATCTCTTGGCGCTTACAAATGGTTTGGTTTCCGACGAAGATAAGCCTGCAGTTCTTTCCACTCTTATTGATTCTATCAGAACTAAGGACAATTCCCATCTCGATACCGGTATTTTCGGAACAAGAAAGCTTATCGAAGCGCTCTGCCAGTCGAAAGATGGTCTCGAGCTCGTTTGGGATATTCTGCATCAAACAACCTATCCGAGCTTCGGACATCAGATAGTTGGCCGCGATGCTACAACTGCTTGGGAGCAATGGTATGGCCTTCAGGGAATGATGACCTGCTCACATTCGATGTTCTGCGGAATAGGTGCTGATTTCTATAAGAAATTTGCAGGAATTGAATCGCTTGAAAATGCCTATAAGAAGGTTAAGATTCAGCCGATAATTCCCGAAAAGCTCGAATTTGTTGACTGCAAGCTCGAAACTATCCGCGGAATGTACTCCGTTTCTTGGAAAAAGGAAAAAGACAGCTTCAAGATGAAGGTTACCATCCCTGCAAACTGCTCCGCTACAATTATTCTCCCCTCGGGCGAGACCCACGAAGTCGGTAGTGGAAGCTATGAATTTTAATTGAATTTAAGCGCAAAAAAGCGAGTGTTTTTTCAGAAAACACTCGCTTTTGTTTTTATTAAAGTTTATCTGCGATATCAAAAATTAATTTCTCGGTCTTTTCCCAGCCGAGGCAGGGGTCGGTTATGGATTTTCCATAAACACATTCGCCGATTTTCTGCGCGCCATCTTCGATATAGCTTTCTATCATAAGGCCCTTACAGAGCTTTTTAATATCCTCATTATGATTTCTCGAATGAACAACCTCTTGAGCTATTCTTATCTGCTCTAAATATTTTTTGCCCGAGTTCGCATGGTTTGTATCAACTATTGCAGCAGGATTCAAAAGATTCTTTTTAGCATACAATTCGCAGAGATTCAAAAGGTCTTCATAATGATAGTTTGAAATATTATGTCCGCTAAGGTCGGTATAGCCTCTTAAAATCGCGTGAGCTAAGGGGTTACCGGCGCTC
>JAZORV010000136.1:0-5466 GCA_045656785.1 Acutalibacteraceae bacterium
TCCTAAACCGCTTGGCCTCCGACTTGGTTAAGACTAATGCAATGAGAATTCTTGAAAGAAGCAAGATTCCATATAAAGTTAATTATTATGATTGCAGTGATTTTATTGACGGAGTACATATTGCCGATATGCTTTCTCAGCCTTATGAAAGCTCATATAAAACTCTTGTGGCTAAAGGTAAAAGCGGAGAGCATTACGTGTATCTTTTGCCAATAGCGGAAGAGCTCGATTTGAAGGCGGCGGCGAGAAGCGTTGGCGAAAAATCGGTAGAACTCATCGCGGTAAAGGATATAACCCGAGTAACAGGCTATATAAGAGGCGGTTGCACTCCGATTGCCATGAAAAAACAGTTTAAAACCGTTATCGATTCCTCCGCCAAAAATTTCTCAGAAATCATAATTTCGGGTGGCAGAATTGGTGCACAGATATTCCTTTCTCCGATAGAGCTTAGCGAGCTTATTAAAGCTAAATTTGAACCGATAGTTTTTAAAAAAGAGGTTGAATAAATGGAAAATTTAGTTATTTCTGTCGGCATAGTTGCCTTTAATGAAGAAAACTATATAGAAACTCTTTTAAATCTGCTCTTAGCGCAGGATTATCCCAAAAAGCAAACCGAAATTCTCCTTATAAACAGCCTTTCAACTGATAAAACCGAGGAGATTTTTGAGCAATTTCGGGAGCAAAATATCGAATCCTTTTATGATATAAAGGTTATCGAGAATAAGGGTAAAATTCAGTCGGCAGGTTGGAATGAGGCTATACGCAATTTTTCGGGCGATGCCCTTATTCGTCTCGATGCCCATGCAAGAATCGAAAATAATTTTATAAGAAAAAATGCAGAAACTCTCCTTTCGGGAGAGATGGTTTGCGGCGGAAAAAGGCCAAACCTTCCCGCAGGAGTCGGCGGGGAAGCACTGCTCGTTCACCTTGCGGATGCTTCGATGTTTGGCGGTTCGTTTGCAAAATATCATTCCTCTGAAGAAAAAACTTACGTCGATACCGTTTTTCATGGCTGCTATCGTAGAGAGGTTTTGGAAAAGGTTGGCTTTTTTAACGAAGATTTAGGCAGAACCGAGGATAATGATTTCCATTCGCGAATAAGAAAAGCGGGCTATAAAATCTGCTATAATCCCGAGATTGTTTCATATCAGTTTTCGAGGGGGTCGGCGGTGGCTTCCATCCGCCAAAAATACGGAAACGGCTATTGGATAGGAAGAACTATTGCTATAAATCCCGATTGCATTTCGCTTTTCCATTTTGTACCATTTATCTTTGTCTTGGGGCTTATAGCGGCAAGTGTTTTTTGCGTAATCACGCCATGGCTGTTAATTTTGGCTTCGGCGCTTTATGGCGTAGTTAATTTGGCTCTCAGTGGTATGTCCTTTATAACCTCCGAGAAAAAGCATTTAAGCTATCTTCTGTTGCCAATAATGTTTTTGAGCCTGCATTTAAGCTATGGCATCGGAACTTTCGCAGGGCTTTTTAGCCTGATAACGAAGCAAGTGAGAAAATAATGAAAAGTAGAATTTATATTATAATATCTGCTCTTTTATGGGTAATAACAGGGCTTTTTGTCGATTATTTTTCCGCTATCGGATTTTCTTCCCTGCAGCTCGTAGGCTTCCGCGCCATCCTTTCGGCGGCAATAGTCGGGATTTGGCTTATATTTAAAAATAAAAAGCTGTTTAAAGTAAAACTCAAGGATTTGTGGCTCTTTTTCGGCTCGGGTGTTATCAGCTTTTCGGTTTTTGCATATCTTTATTATGTGTCGATGGCTTATAATGGCTTGGCAATAGCGGCAATTCTTTTATATACAGCTCCCATTTTTGTGGCAGTTTTGTCTGTTGTGATTTTCAAATCAAAATTTGATAAATATAAGGCTTCCGCGCTCACTTTATCGGTTATCGGATGTGTTCTTGTTTCGGGAGTATTTTCGGGCGGAGAAAACAACTTCGAGCTTATCGGCATTATTATCGGCCTCGGCTCGGGGCTTGGCTATGCGCTTTATTCAATTTTCGGAAAGCTCGCAACAAGGAAAAATTATTCGGGAGAAACCATCGCTTTTTATACGTTTATTTTTGCTTCGGCCTTCACCCTTCCTTTAAGCCTTATGGAGAGCATACCGAAAGTGGCTTTTGAGCCGAAAAACCTAACGATACTCTTGGCTTACTCTTTGCTTACGGGCGCTCTTCCTTATATTTTTTATACAAAGGGACTCGAAAAAACAGAGCCGCCAACCGCATCAATTATTGCAACAGCTGAGCCGATGCTCGCGGCGGTGCTTGGAATAACCGTTTTAAGTCAACCAATTGAGCCTTTGGCGGTGGTTGGAATTCTTCTTATTCTCGTAGCGTTGATAATCTGTGCTAAAAAATCATAATTCAGTTGAATATTATAAAAAAATATGGTATAATTATTTTTCAATAATAAAAAGGGGGTATATTATGTCGGATTCAAGGCCAATCGGTGTTTTTGATTCAGGTCTTGGTGGCTTAACTGTTGTCAGAGAGCTTATTAAGGTTATGCCAAATGAGGATATCGTTTATTTTGGCGATACGGGAAGAGTACCTTATGGAACAAGAAGCCGAGAAACTATAATTAAATATACCCGTCAGGATGAAAGCTTTCTGCTTTCTCGAGGCGTTAAGCTTATCATTGCCGCTTGCGGAACTGTAAGCTCGGTTGCCGCAGAGACGGGGGATGAATTGCCCGTTCCTTTTATTGAGGTTGTGTCGCATGCGTCAAGGAAGGCTGCTGAGGAAACTAAAAATGGTAAGGTCGGAGTTATCGCAACTCCTGCAACCATTGCCAGCGGATCATATAAAAAGCAAATAGAAGCGATAGATTCTAAAATTGAGGTCTATGGTAATGAATGTCCGCTTTTTGTGCCGATAGTTGAGGCGGGATGGATAGAGAGAGGCGATTTGGTGGCTATTGAAACCGCCAAAAGATACCTTGCTCCTTTAAAGGAAAAGGGCGTTGATACCTTGATTTTGGGTTGCACTCATTATCCTGTTATAACCGATATAATCAGAGATATAATGGGGGATGGAGTTAAGCTTATAAACCCGGGCGAGCATACCGCTAAAGCCGCTAAAAAATATATCCTCGAAAATTCGCTTCAAAATTCATCTAAAGAAAAGGGTAAGCATGAATATTTCGTGAGCGATAGAACCGAGAGCTTTTCAAAAACCGCATCTATCCTTATGGGGAATCCAATAAAGGAAAATGTAACGCGGGTGGATATCGATAATATCAAGGAGTTATTTTAATGGAAAATATCGTGCTCAATATTAAAAGCACTCAGATTATAGAGGGCGATAGAGATTCAACCGAGTTTATGTCTGTTGGCAAATATAAGGAAGAGGATGGCAAAATAAAGCTGATCTATTCTGAAAGCGTTGCCTTAGGCGTTGAAGGTATAACGTCGATTATTTCGGTTGATGAAAATAACGTTGTAACATTAAGTCGAACAGGCGCGCTTTGCAGCGATTTTATTGTTGAATCCGGCAAGCGCCATTTATGCCAATACCAAACCGAATATGGGGATATAATGATCGGTATTTCCGGGGATGGTGTTGTTAATAAAATTAAGGAAAAAGGCGAGCTTGTTCTCAAATATTCGATAGACGTAAATTCAGGTCTGCTTTCTCAGAATGAAATGAAAATAAACATCAGCGAGGATGAAGAATAATGTCAAAAATAGTTAAAGACACAAAAAATAGCATAAAAGAAAGAATCGAAGCGGCGGCAAAAGCGGCAATGAAAAATGGCGCGCTTTCGGAGGCCGAACTCCCGAGCTTTACCATCGAAGAGCCTGCTGACAGATCTCATGGCGATTTCGCAGTTAATGCTGCGATGGTTTGGGCAAGAGCGCTCAGAAGTGCTCCCAGAAAAATTGCAGAGGAAATAGCCGCCAATATTGATTGGAACGGAACTTATATCGAAAAAATGGAAATTGCGGGCCCAGGCTTTATAAATCTCTTTTTGAAGGATGAATATTATGCCGCAATTCTTTTGGATGTCGAAGCAAAAGGCGAAGACTATGGCTCCTCTGATATAGGGGCAGGCAAAAAGGTTATGGTTGAGTTCGTTTCCGCAAACCCAACAGGCCCTATGCATATAGGAAATGCCCGCGGTGGCGCTTTGGGAGATACCTTAGCGGCTGTTCTTTCTAAAGCAGGCTATGACGTAACAAGGGAATTTTACGTGAACGATGCCGGAAACCAGATCCAAAAATTTGCAGGTTCTCTTGAGGCTCGTTATTTGCAGATTTATGATCCTGCGCTCGAATTTCCCGAGGATGGCTATCATGGCGCAGATATTATAGAGCGCGCAGAGGAATTTAATAAACTTTATGGTGATAAATATCTAAATTCTTCTGAGGATGAGAGAAAGCAAGCGCTTGTAGATTATGCCCTTCCTCTGAATATTGCAGCTCTTAAAACCGACCTTGAGGAATATAGAATTAATTATGACGTTTGGTTCAGAGAATCCTCTCTTTATGCCGATGGAACTTTGGAAAAGGTTATCGGAATGATGAAGGAAAAGGGCTTGACTTATGAAAAAGAGGGAGCTCTTTGGTATAAAAATGCGGAGTTCACCGCCGCCGCTTTAAGAAAGCAAGGCAAAAGCGAAGCTGATATCGAAAAGCTCGAATTGAAGGATGACGTTCTTATCCGCGCAAACGGAAACCCAACCTATTTTGCCGCTGATATTGCTTATCATTATAATAAATTCGCCCTTCGCGGATTTGATACCGTTATTAATATTTGGGGAGCAGACCACCATGGCCACGTTGCTCGTATCAAGGGCGCGATGGATGCCATCGGCCTTTCGGGCGATAAGCTCGATATCGTTTTGATGCAGCTTGTTCGCCTTGTAAGAAATGGTGAAGTTGTAAGGGTTTCTAAAAGAACGGGTAAATCCATCACCCTCAAAACCCTTTTGGATGAAGTTCCGATAGATGCCGCAAGATTTATTTTCAACTCAAAAGAGCCGGGAACCCATCTTGAATTTGACCTTGATCTCGCGGTTGAAGAAACAAGCCAGAACCCCGTTTATTACGTTCAGTATGCTCATGCAAGAATATGCAGCATTTTAAGAGCGCTCGAAAATAGCGGAATAAACGCGAGAAAATGCTCCGCCGAGGAGCTCGTGCTTTTGAAACAACCTGAAGAAAGAGAACTCATAAGGCATATAGCTTCTCTTACAGGCGAAATTGAATCGTCAGCCGCAAGCTATGATTCCGCAAGAATAACAAGATATGCTTATGATTTAGCTGCGCTTTTCCATAAGTTCTATAATGCTTGCAAGGTTAAATGCGATGATGAAGCGCTTATGCAGGCTCGTTTAAGTCTTTGTCTCGCTGCAGCGAATTGCATTAAGGTCGTTTTAACTATGCTTAAGATAGACGCTCCAACCTCTATGTAAAAATAAAAAGCGGATGAAGAAAATCTTCGTCCG
>JAZORV010000137.1:0-1333 GCA_045656785.1 Acutalibacteraceae bacterium
AAATGATAGAAAAAAATAATGATATTGCAGCTTTAAATTGCTTTAATGATGGCCTTGCGGTTAAAATCAAGTCACTTTTTAAGGCATACGGGAATGATTTTTCCTTTTGTTCTTTTTATTGCCAGAATGATGAAGAAGGAAAAACGACTGCTATAATCTCAAGATATTACAGCTCTTTAACCATCTCGCTTTCACATGAGGCAGAGCTAAAAGAGCTTTCAGAATTTATTGATTTTTTAGCCCCTTCTGAAGTTTTATGCGATAAAAGCTTAGCAAATAAATTGAAGCTTGAATATGAAACTGTTTATTCTGTTTTTGCTTTTTCAACTGCTTCTGCGATAAATCCGATCACTCCATCTTTTCTCCAATTTAAAGAAATTTATGCTCATTTTTCTCAAGGGGATGAGGATATATCTGTTGGGCTATTTGAGGATTGGTATGCCGATATAAACCATCGCATTCGGCATAATTCCTGCATAGCTTATCATAATGATTTTGCATCTGCTGTCGTTTTTACAAATGGCAGAACTGGTCTTTTAAACGGAATCGCGGTTGATAAAAGTGTTCGCTCAAAAGGAGAGGGAAGCAAAATGCTTTCAAGAGTGTTATCGACTTCCGAAATAAATAAGCTTTATGCTTTTTGCTTTAACGGAGCGCTTCCGTTTTATTTAAAAAATGGATTTGAAATTGAATCCGAGATTGCATTAATAAAGAGGTTTTAAAATGGATTTTTTTGAATTTCCTGAGAGATTAATTGCTCTCGATGAAAAAATTATGAAGGATTGCAAAGAGCAATTCGAGAAAATAGATGAAATAACCTTTTATAATCAGCAAAAGGTGTTGTCAGCATTTATAAAAAATCAAGTCAGCGAAGCTCATTTTGCCGCTTCAACAGGCTATGGCTATGGTGATAGAGGTAGGGAAGTGCTTGAACAGGTTTTTGCCGATTGCATGGGAACAGAGGATGCCATAATCCGTCATAATTTCGTATCCGGAACACATGCTTTAACCGTTGGGCTTTTTGGTCTTCTTCGCCCGGGTGATAAAATGCTATGTCTCACAGGCAGACCTTATGATACCTTGATAGGTGTTTTAGGTATTGATGAACATGTTGATGGTTCTCTCAAAGATTTTGGAGTTTTTTATGATGAAGTGAAGCTCGGAGGGGACGGCAAGCCTCAAATAGATTTGATAAAAGAAAAATTATCAAATGATACATATAAAATAGCTTATATTCAGAGATCTCGTGGATATTCTTTGCGCCCGAGCCTTAGAATTTCTGAAATTGAAGAGCTTGTAAAAGCAGTAAAAAGTGTTGCGCCGGAAACAATCG
>JAZORV010000138.1:0-7120 GCA_045656785.1 Acutalibacteraceae bacterium
GCCCTTAGAATTTTTAACGTATACGGAAGGAGTCTTATTCTTGCCGTCGTAGGTATAGGTGCTTGTAGAAAGCTTAACGGAAGAAACCTTATAAACCTTTGCGCCTACTGTTTTTGCAGCGCCGCAGCAAGAATACTTGGTGCCATTGGTTGCGCCATCCTTTGTGAAGGTTGCCTTAACTGCCTTGCCATCTGAAACTACTGTTCCTTCGTGGTTGGATTTATTAAATCCGAGGCTTTCAGCTGCCTTTGCAGTAGCGCCGCAGCAATCGTACTTCGTGGAAGCGGTGAAGCCTTCGGTTTTACAGGTTGCTGTGATAGCGGGAGTAGCTTCAATCTCTTCGCCTTCGTGGTTAGTTTTATCAAGTCCGATGTTTGTTGCGGTCTGGCCAACAGCATCGCAGCAGTTCCACTTTGTAGAAGCGGTGTAGCCTTCCTGCTTACAAGTTGCTGTAATAGCAAGAGCATCCACAACCTCTTCGCCTTCATGGTTTGTATAATCGAGAGGAATCGGGCTACCTGATGTCACAGAAGCTCCACAGCAAGAATACTTTGTTCCATCGGTTTTACCGGGGGTTTTACAGGTTGAAGCATAGCCCAAGCCATCAGAAATTATTTCGCCTATATGAGCTTCCTTATTAGCCTCGCCTGTTGCGAATGTTTCGTTTGAAACGTTTCCGCATTCGCAGGATTTATAATAGGTTACACCTGAAACGCAGGTTGCATCTGCTGCCTTGAGTTCTTCTTTTTCAACGTCCTCATAAACGCAGGTGTGGGTCATTTCGCCCTGAACGGAGAAATGAGCGATTCGGCTATAACAAACCTCAGCGGCAAGGCTACATTCGGGAGCAATACCGCAGATAATGCGAAGACCAACGTATTTGGCGCTGATAGGCTCGAAGAATTTGATTCCCGAATAGTTTGCCTTAACCTTTACTTCATAGGTTTTAGCATCATCTGTAAAGAGGGCGCCTAAAGAATCCGCAAAGGAAACCTTATAATGGCTTGGAGAGTACTGAGCGTTATGATGGCCTAAAAGCTTGAAGGAATTAATCGAAGCGGTACCATCTAAACTATAAGCAATTTCCTGATAATGAATCGACTCATCATCAATAACGTTGCCTTCTGCATCCTTCCAAAATACTCTGGTTTCATCCTCTAAGATGGTATTCCAGTTAACGTTGGTATAGATTTCGGTTGTGCTTGTGAGCCAAGGATCAATAGCTTCGCTCAACTTTGAATTGATAAAGGAGCCGTTATAAAAAGCTTTTTGATAAGCAGTTTTCTTGCCTGCAATAATGCTATCGGTTATATCAACGTGGGTTCTATACTCGTTGAACCTATCAAATTCGCCCTCAACCTTGCCATCGCCGTCCCAGTCGTTAGTAGGCGCGAAGCTTCCTTGAATAGCGGCGCCATCATCGGCGGGAGTTCCATAAGCATTGAGCTCGAAACGAGCATAAGAATTGGCATCGCTTCCGTTATAGTTATCAATATCTGTGAACTTAATGATAATATAGCGAGCTTTAAAAGTTTCGCTATCTGTATAGAGGTGGCTTCTAACAGGGTTTCCGTTTCCACAATTATAGATAGCCAAAGGATTAACTTTTCCGAAATCATCAAGATCCTCAACTGCATAAAGCTCAAAGCCTCTGATGATGCGGTTGATATCGCCTGTTCCGCTCATTAAGAGAATCTGCTCGATATTGGCTTTATAGCCAAGGTCAACCGTAAATACAACCGTGTCTCCATAGCTATCGGAAATTCCGTTAAAGTCGGCATGGCCCGAAGCGGTGGTTTCGAGGTCTTGGTCGAGCATTTCGAGAAGTCTGTCATGGCCGATATTATAGGTGAAGACTTTAGGGTCTTCGCCATCTTTATATGCAACAGCCTTTGCGCTCGCATATTCCTCCTTAATAAGGGCCTTGGATTTATCAAATCTCGAATAACCGATATCGGAGGTTGAAGACAAGGTTCTTGGAGATTTTTCACCCCAGATCTGGCAAAGGGATATACGGGATTGTGCATTAGTGCTCGTGCCATCAGTTGGGTTGAGGATGCGGAATCCAACGTATGCCATTTCAATAGGCTCATCGAACTGATAGTGCTGAATAGCGGTTTGGATGGCGTTGCCATCATTTACATAATGATAAACCATATTTTCGCTATCATAAAGATCGTTAATGCTGTTGGAAGCGAAAACCTGATAGTTGGAAGGCTTCAAAGAGTTGGTGAAGTTGGAGGTACCATACTGGCCGCCAAACATAATATCCGATACCTTAGAGCCTTCGCCTAAGTAGTAATAAAAGTCTTCATAAACATAGGGAACAGCGGGAGTTGCGGAATATTTTTTCTCATTATTGGCATAGGAATATGCGCCTGTGGAATCATATCCATAAACAACGTCACCGCTCTTGAATGAAAAGCTTGAGTTTCTGTTTTCGCGAAGCTTAGTTACTGAAACAGAAGACTGGAGTTCACCTCTGTCTGCAACGGCTCCCTCGCGCTCGTAGGTGTTTGTGGTTTCAATAAGGGTTTGTGCGCTATAGAAGGTATCTGTTATATTAACGTTATCATTATCGTTGTTATAAAGATATTCGCCCAGAACAGTTCCGCTATTTGTATAAGCACCAGCGCCTGTTAAATCGGTATAACCAACAGATGTAGCCCTAATTTCAGCATTGATAAGCTCTGCGCCATCAGCGGGAAGAGTATTCAAAACGAAATCAGCATCAACTTGGGGATTTTTTCCGTTGGCATACCAAGCTACAGTACCTGAGAAATCACCATTAAGGGTGTTTTTGCCTGCAGGAACAACATCAACGTTATTTCCGGGAACACCGTAAATTTTAAAGCTGGATACACGAGGCTCAACGAAATAATGATTGGTTGTTCCGAGAACGGCTGTGTATTGACCTAAGTTAGTTGTTTTTATGGGGTTATAAATAACCATTGCAACGTAACGCGCTTCAACACCATTCGGAAAATGATATTGCTGCATCAAAGAAGGGGCTTCCAAATCTGTATCGATGAAGGTATAAACAAGGTTTTGAGGAGTTAAAAGATTTGAAAATTCCTTACCAACATAGATCTCATAATAACCAGTTTTAAGACCATCATTATCTCCCGAGCCGGAAATTACGATATCATAAATCTTCTGACCGTTTACAAAATCATGATAATAAACTGTTCTTACAGCATCATTGGATGCAGTTCTTTCCGATTTTGTATAGCTTTCATCATCATTTTTAGTTGCAGTAAACTTAAAGAAGCCCTCTGCATCTCTGCCGTACATTTCGGTTGCCGGCACATTAGAAGGTCCATCAAAAATATCAGCAGCATCGTTTTGATGTGCAGACCACCATTTGAAATTACCCGATGCTTCATCGGTTACCGGAGTGCTTCTTGTGGCGCTAAGAGCATTGTTAGGAGTATAAGCTCCTGCATCCGTCCAGGTTGCGCCACCATCGGAGCTTGTTTGCTTTAGGCCTTTGAATGCAGCGTTATAGTTTAGCTGAACATAATCAGCAACATCTGCATTGGCGGAGGTAGTTGAAGCTTCGAGATCGCCAACCTGACATCCGCTGGCGCCGCCACCTACCCAAAATTTTGTTTCAACTGTGTTTTCGCCATTTGCGCCCCAGGTCTTGCCCACTGCAGCAGGAACTTCTGCAGCTGCGCTCATAGGAATACAAGCGAAGAGAGAAGCCACAAGACTAAGACTCAAAATAAGCGATAAAAGTTTTTTGCTCATTTTATTTTCCTCCTTAAGAAAATTAGTGAATATACACATTTTAATTATACAACTTTTTAGGCACTTTTTCATCTAAATTTTACGTTTTTTCATTTTTTTGGATAGTTGCACAAAAATGCAGAACACTTTTTAGCTATAATAACCAAGACTACATGATAATTTTACAAATACTATTTTTATTTTCAAAAAATATTACACATATCAAATTTAAATCAACGCAGAACCTTATATATCATCAATCCGACGGTTATGCACACCTATCGGTGTGATGATATACGCCACGCAAGCGGCAAAGGCGCAATAATTATTCATTATTCATTAGCCGTGCGACTTAAATATTCATTATTCATTCGAAAAGCCGTTCTTTTTAATGAATAATGAATGATGAATATTGAATAGTGAATAATACAAACAAAAATCCGTCCACTTTCGTGAACGGATTTTCGTTTGGAGCGGATTACGAGGCTCGAACTCGCTACCTCCACCTTGGCAAGGTGGCGCTCTACCAGATGAGCTAAATCCGCAATTTTTTAATTGGCGACCTGGATGGGGCTCGAACCCACGACCTCTAGCGTGACAGGCTAGCGTTCTAACCAACTGAACTACCAGGCCATTTTTGGAAAAGGGAAATTAGACAATCTAATTTCCCTTTTTCTGGTGGGAACAATAGGGCTCGAACCTATGACCCTCTGCTTGTAAGGCAGATGCTCTCCCAGCTGAGCTATGCTCCCATTTATAGCGCCCAAAATCAGGGCGCTTTAGTATAATATCACAATCAAAAGATAAAGTCAAGAGAAAATTTATATTTTTTATAAATTTATTCCTCGAAAATTTCTATTGCGGAAGTAGGGCAGCTTTCTGCCGCCTCTTCTGCCTGCTCCTTTGCTTCTTCGGGTACGTCCTCATCGATGGCCTCGGCAAAGCCCGTTTCCTGCATTTTGAAAATCTCCGGGCAGATTTCCGGGCAAAGACCGCAACCGATACAATCATCGTTTACCTGCATTCTCATAACACTACCACCTTTCCTTATAAAAAGTGATACTATTATTTATATTTCAGGCTTTATTTATACCAACAACTTTTACTGTTTTTCCCTCAACTTTAAATTCAACCTTCATTTCGCCAAATTCAAAGGCGTAAACTCTTTCCTCATCCTTTTGATAGGATGGTCTTGGGTCATTTTTCAAAACGAGAATGAGGTTTTCTCTTTTTTCTATCGGAACCTTTTTGAGCAGATCTTCGGGGAAACTGACCTCCAGCAGCTCGATTTCGGGCTCTGCAAATCCGCTTGCAGCCTCGGGGATGGAATCGGTATATTTAACATAAGGCTTTATATCAAATATCGGGGTTCCGTTCATTAAATCCGCTCCCGAAATATGAATAACCGTTCCCTTATTCTTTACGCGCTCTATCCCCTCGATTTTAACGCAGGAGAGCCCTATGGGATTGGGTCTGAAGGGAGAGCGAGTTGCAAAAACCCCCATTTTCTTATTTCCGCCAAGCCTTGGAGGGCGCACCATTTCGCTCCAGCCGCCGTCAATATTTTCGGAAAATTCCCAGATAAGCCAGAGATGAGAAAAGCCTTCAAGGCCTCTGAAGGCTTGCTCTGCTCTGAATTCGGGCTCGAAAACAATTCGGCTTTTAACGCCTGCAATCATTCCCGATTGTCGGGGGATTCCGAATTTCGAAACGAAATCATTTTCAATATACCCGATTGCTTTTATCTTTATTTCTTCCATTTTTATACCATCAAATCGCAAACAAGACCTGCGAGCTCTGTTGGGTTTTCTACGCTCATTCCGCCTATAAGCCTTGCTTGGGCATAGAGGATTTTAGAATAGCTTTCAAGCTTCTCTTTATCCGAAACAAATAAGGCTTTAAGCTTTTCGGCAATGGGATGCTCGGAATTGATTTCGAGAACAACGTTTGCCTTGATCTTATTATCGGTTGGCATAGAATTGAGAACCTTTTCCATCTCAATCGAAATTCCGCCCTCGCTCGAAAGGCAGACGGGGTGGTTTTTGAGAGTGTTGGTGAAACGGACTGCATAAACGCTCTCGCCTATCGCATTTTTCATAGCCTCGAAAAGCTCTTTTGCATTTTCATTCTGCTCCTTGAGCTTATCCTTTTCTTCCTCTGTTGAAAGATCAAGATTATCGGTTAAAACGTTCACGAAATTCTTTTCGCCATATTGCATCAACATCTGAAGCGCAAATTCATCAACGTTATCGGTTAGATAAAGCACCTCGAAGCCTTTATCTTTAACCGCCTCAACCTGCGGAAGCATATCTATTTTATCAACGGTTTCGCCGCTTGCATAATAGATGGATTTTTGGTCTTCTTTCGCTCTTTCGCAATATTCTTTTAAGGTTACATTCTTCTTTTCATTGGAAGAAACGAACAAAAGAAGGTCCTTTAAGGTTTCCTTATTTGCACCATAATCAGCATACATTCCGTATTTAAGCTGAACGCCGAACACCTTGAAAAATTCCTCATATTTCTCTCTTTCCTTCGAAAGCATTGCCGAAAGCTCTTTCGATATCTTCTTTTCGATATTTTTAGCAATCAATTTAAGCTGATAATCATGCTGCAGGGTTTCACGAGAAATATTTAAAGAAAGGTCTGCGCTATCAACCAGGCCCTTAACAAAGCTATAATAATCGGGCAAAAGATCGGCGCATTTATCCATTATCATAACACCATTTGAATAGAGCTGAAGCCCCTTTTCAAACTCCTTTGAATAATAATCAAAGGGAGGATGCTTCGGGATATATAAGAGCGCATCATAAGAAACCTGACCTTCGGTTTTGCTATGAATAACCTTCTGAGGATTCTCATAGTCCATAAATTTTTCCTTATAAAAGCTATTATATTCTTCTTCACCGATTTCGGATTTAGCTTTCTTCCAAACGGGAACCATGCTGTTAAGGGTTTCTTCATCCAAAAGGGTTTCATATTCCCCCTCTGTTCCCTCTTTCGGAACGCTTCTTTCCATCATCGTTTTAATTGGGTATCTTATATAATCGGAGTATTTTTTAACAAGCGCGCGAATTCTGTATGCATCGAGGAATTCGGTATATTTTTCTTCCTCGGTATCCTCCTTAATTTTAAGCTCGATAACCGTTCCAACGGAATCCTTCTCTGCTTTTTCGATAGAATAACCCTCTGCTCCGTTTGATTTCCAGAGATTAGCCTCTTGCTCACCAAAAGCGCGGCTCAAAACCTTAACCTCGTCACTTACCATAAATGCCGAATAGAAGCCAACACCGAACTGACCGATGATATCAACGTCATCTGCCTTTTCGTTTTCCTTTTTAAAATTAAAGGAGCCACTTCGAGCGATAGTTCCAAGATTGTTTTCAAGCTC
>JAZORV010000139.1:0-3606 GCA_045656785.1 Acutalibacteraceae bacterium
TAAGACCGCCTTGGCCTCCGACTTTAAAGCTTAATCCCGACTGCATTATTGCCATCGGTGGCGGAAGCGCTATGGATCTTTCTAAATCCATTCGCAAATTCGCGCAAAGGATAAATGACAATTTCAACCCATGGCTTATCTGCATCCCGACCACAAGCGGAACGGGAAGCGAGGTTACCCCATTTTCTGTTATAACCGACCCCGATGCAGGAACGAAATACCCCTTAGCCAGCGAAGATATGGTCCCCGATGAGGCAATTCTCGATGAGGAGCTTGTTAAAAGCGTTCCTCCCGCCATTACCGCAGATACGGGAATGGACGTTATGACCCATGCTATGGAGGCATACGTAAGCCTTAATAACAACGAGTTTTCGGCGGCTTTAGCTGAAAAGGCGGTTGAAATTTGCGGACAGTTCCTTATCCGCTCCTATAACGATAATAACGATTCCCACGCTCGCAGAAAAATGCATATTGCTTCCTGCCTTGCAGGGCTTGCATTCAGCTCCGCTTCTTTGGGGCTTAACCACGGAATGGCGCATCAATTAGGAGCGCAGTTCCATATTCCGCATGGCCGCGCAAACGCGATGCTTCTCCCGCATATTATTGAATACAACTCAAAGATAACCAAAAATTCGAGAAGCCGCAAGGAATATGACCAATGCGTTAGAAAATATTGCAATATGGCGAGAATTTTAGGGGTTTACAACCTCAACGAAATTACCACCATTCAAGCGCTCAAGAGCTATATGAGATTTATGTGCACCGAGATGAACATTCCCCTTTCAATTTCCGAAATCGGAGGCATTTCAGAGGGCGAATATCGCTCGAGAATCGATGCTATGGCTGAGGCCGCATTAAAGGATGGAACCACCGCCACTAACCCAAGAACCCCAACAAAGGAAGAAATCATAAAGATATACGAGGAGCTTTGGTAATATGGCACAGATAATAGGCTATGTTGCAACTGTTTTTTCGCTTAGCTCCTTTCAGCTAAAATCCCGAAAAGGCGTTGTTATTTTGCAGCTTTTCGGAACCGCCCTTTTCTCCATTCATTTCTTTATGCTCGAGGCTTTCAGCGGAGCTATTCTTAATGCGATATGCATGGTCAGGGCTGCGATATTTATATGGCGCGATAAAAAATGGGCGGCTCACCCATGCTGGATCTATATTTTTTCGGGCTTATCTATCGCAAGCTTTTTTATCAGCGTTTTCTTTCTTAAAGAGAACCGCACAGCCTCAACTTATCTTTTAGAGCTTCTGCCGGCGCTTGGAAACGTTATAACGACCTTTGCTATCAGAATGAAGAACTCGAAGCTTATAAGAAGATATAGTATTCTCGCTTCTCCGCTGTGGCTTTGCTATAATTTTTTCAATGCCTCCATCGGCGGATGTATAACCGAAATCTTCTCGATTATTTCAATTATAATCGGCATGCTAAGGCTCGATATCAAAAGAAATCCTAAAGAATAAATTCCTTAAAACATCAAAGCAGCATTCTTTTCACCGAAGGAATGCTGCTTTTTTTGCAAAAATCCCCAAAAGGAAAATGGCCACGCCTTAAAGCGCAGCCATTTCCCAAAGAGAGTGTTTATTAGCGAATCTAAAAGATAAAATCAAAAACTCTTGCCATATAGCGTTTTTCGGGCATTTCAACATTCAGCTTGCCCTCGTTAAAGCTATAGGTGCATTTGCCATCCCCTGCAGGATAAAGCATCTTAGCAGTTGCATTTTTGCCGATATATTTAGAAAGATCAACCTCGAAATCGTTTTCGTCAGCATCTATCTTCCAAACGGCAAGAAGGAGCCTTTTTTCCTCTTTATTATAAAGGCCAACCGTTGCATAACCTTTATCCCCAAGCGGGAAGAAGCCACTGGGATAAACGGCTGATGCCTTTCCAATAAAGCTTCTATAAGATTTATAGGTTTCAACACCTTCGCGAACTAAGGAATAGCAATTATCGGGGAGATAATCCACAAAGCCCGACATATACATGCTTCCCATCATTCCAGAAACCATATTAAAGGTTACCTCTTCGCCATCTATGAGGGTTTCGGCGATACCCTTTAAATATTCATCCGAGGGAACTTCGTTAGTGTAATTAGAAACGGTAAACGCCCATATTCCCGCCTTTTCGGGTGGCATTTGAGCGAGCGAACCCTGAATAATGCTAGGATAATTATAGAAGGTTTCCTGATCGGAAATGCTCTGCAAAGTAAATCTTGAAAGTGTTGAATTATCGCTTCTCATTGCTCCTGAGGAGCAGTTTTCGATAATCAAATCGGGGAATTCGGTATAAACCTCTTCAATAAAATCATAGAAAGCCAAAACCTGCTTCATGCTCTCCAAGCTATAATTCTGAGAGCTATCACCAAACCCGATTCCGGTTGTTTGATTATAGTCGTTTTTGATATATCGAACGCCGAGCTTATATACCCTTTCTATCGCTTTAAGAAGGAACCTTCTGACCTCCATATTGGTGAAATCATAAAAACCTCGACTTCCGCCAAGATGAGTTCCCGAGCGATAAAGGGTGAAGCCATCCTTATTATAGCCGCCCATATCCTTTGCAACCGCTTCAAATTCGAACCAAACTCCGGGAATCATTCCCATTTCCTTTATATGGTTGATAATATCGGAAAAGATATACGGCGCAAATCTTCCATCATTTGGCTCGTATTCTCCGAGCCCCGAGAAAAGGCCTGTATCATCGGGTCTGAACCAGCCGGCATCAATGCAAAAGACCTCGCAGCCTACATTTCCTGCGGCAGTTATCATCGGATATAAATTAGCATGGGGCATGCCCTTTGTGCCATTCATATAATCATTAAAGCAAACGAGAGGCGTTCTGTTTTTCCAGAATTTAACCGATATCGCGCGCTTATATTCCGTAAGCTCCTTCACTGCCTCCTCAAAGCCACCCTCAACCATTCCATAAACAGAGGGTCTTGTTGTAAAGGCAGCGCCCGGCTCGAGCTTGAAGCTCCAGCCATCGTGCTCAATATTGCAGGAATTGGAATCAATGAAAAGATGATCCTCCATTTTTCCTAAATGGAATTCCCAAGTTCCTCCCGATTCATTTTCTATGAAATAAGAAAGATTCTTTTCTTTATCCTCGATTATTAAAAGCGGATAGTAATCGCAGGTGGTCCAGCTGCCTTTAGAACGAAACTTAGCTGATGCTCGGGTCCACCCCATAAACACTGGAGCCATTCCGAAATCGCGAAGAGAAACGCATTTCCACTGGCCCTCCCCCATCCAGCTTTGGCGGCAAAACCAAACCTTGAATCTTTCGGGGTTATCCCATCTCATTTCGCCCGAAACATCTATTCTGATTCTCGCAGAGCTGATATGAGAAAGAATTTTTGGAGAATTGGAGCGATTAATAATAGTGTTAATTTGCCTTATAGCTTTAGTATTTTCATAAAACTCAAATTTTTCTTTAAGCTCTATTCCAAGCTCCTCAAAATTAGCAATAATATGAGAATGGAAATCATCAAAAGATATATTTTCAAGCTTGGCATTAACGAGATAACAATCTCGATTACCCTCGAAAACATCGTTGCCGCGCATTGAAAATGCATCGCCCTCAAACGCGAAAACAGTAT
>JAZORV010000140.1:0-2077 GCA_045656785.1 Acutalibacteraceae bacterium
TTCTTCCCTTTTCGTTATCAAGTCTCTCGCCTTTTAATGCCATCTCTTTCAATCGCGGATATAACGAACCTGTGCAAATACCATCGTCGCATTGAGTTATTCTAATAGCAAAATATTGAGCTGATATGTTTTCGAAGTTCAACTTATTTATTCCATAAAGATTATCTGTTATTGAAAAAACAAGGCTTTCAGATAAATAAAGAGATTCGAGATTGTCGGATAGATATATCTCATAGCCTCTTGCATTTCTTGCATGCCCAGAGGAAAAATTAGTAAAACAAATATAGAGTTCTTCCAAAGAGCAGAGAGCCCCAAGATCATATTCAATGCCAAGATAATGATTAACATTGCTTCGATTCCAAATTGATTTATCAATTTTAATATCATTATTTCCCTGAGCTTCTGCAGGCGTTATATCGCCATCGGTTAAACTATAAATAACCTGCGCCGAACTACTCAAAGAATTCGAACCTAAATATGAATATTCATTATTGCCGTTCAAACCTATATTTTCAGAGAGCATTATGCTTTCTTTTTCGGATTGATAAGCATCGGCAAAGGTATAAACTCTTCGAGGAGTTAATCCATATAGAAGGTTGGCACCCGTTTTTCTGTCTTCGCCCATCATAAACGAATGAGTTTCGGCGATGTTTGTTATTGTATAACCACTATACTCAACCTTTTTTTCTGTTAGCGAAGATACAGAATTTATGCTTAACGAAGCCAAAATGGAAATCGATAAAATTATTGAAATTAGTTTTTTCAAAACATCATCTCCTTTGATAAAATGATATCATACCACTAAATAAAACTCAATATAAAATTTAATAGAGAATCTTAAGTTCGCTCAAAATATGGCAATTTTCTAAATATATAATCATCAATTCTAAAAATAGTAAAAGCTCTGCCACTATGGTATGCAGATCTTTTATTGAAGTTTTAATCAGCTAATTTAACCTCTTTCCAAAGTCTATCCATATATTGCCTTGTTTCATTAGAAAGATTAGCATAATATTTGGCTTCAGGACGGTCTTTTTCGGCAGGATATAGTATTTCATTGCCTTGATAACTATATTCTTCCATCAAAGGAACCTCCTTATGCGGAGAGGCATAAGCGATATATTCGGCATTTGCAAGCGCCACCTGTGGCTCCAAAAGGAAATCAATATACATCATTGCCGCCTCATAGTTCTGGCTGCATTCAGGAATACAGACAGCATCTATAAAAACGTATGTTCCTTCTTTTGGATAAGCAAAACCAAGATTTTCGTTGTTCTCCTGCATTGTTAAGAAATCACCTGCATAATAAGGTGCCAAAACAGCCTCTTCAGATTCCATCTTATCAAAAACTTCATCCATTACGTATGACTGCAGAACAGACTTTTGCTCGATAAGCTTTTTAGCAGCTTTTTCGAGCTCTTTTTTATTGGCTGTATTGATATCGATATCCGAATATATTTGAGCAGTCATAAAGGCATCTCGAGGGTTATTGAAATTGAGGATTCCATCTTTTTTATATTTTTCATTCCAAAGCGCACCCCAAGAAGATGCATCCTCTTTCGACACAACCTTTTTATTATAGATAATGCCAACCATACCAACGGAATAAGGAACGGAATATTCATTATTTTCATCATAATAAACGCCCTTATATTGCTCATCAATATAATGATAGTTCTGAAGCTTTGTTGTATCGATTTTTTTGAGCATTCCTTCAACCTTTAATCTCTCGATCATATAATCAGAAGGAATGATAATATCATAAGAAACGCCGCCGCCCGAAAGCTTAGAATACATAGCCTCGTTGGACTCATAGGTAATATAATTAACCTTGATGCCCGTTAAGCTTTCGAATGCGTAGTTAACGTCGAGAGAATCATCATATCCATCAGACATATATTCTCCCCAGTTATAAACGTTCAAAACTGTTCCCTTATATTTCTTCGAATATTTACCCGAAAGATTAAGGTCTTCAATATATTTTGAAGAAGAATATTTCGAAATGAACATAACTGAAGCGCATAAAACTATTACGAGAAAGACCGAAACTATTCTGCAAACCTTAGGTGCTAAGCGA
>JAZORV010000141.1:0-4485 GCA_045656785.1 Acutalibacteraceae bacterium
TATTTTTTAATTTTGATCTTTTTCAAACGAAAGAAAAAAACGGCCGAAACCATCAGTTTCGACCGTTTTTGATTTAAAAAATTATTCAGCAGCTTCTTCTGCGGGGGTTTCCTCAACGGGAGCCTCTGCAACTTCTTCTGCTACTTCCTCTGCAGGAGCTTCTACAGCTTCCTCAGCAGGAGTTTCAACTACTTCTTCCTCTTCAGGAAGGAGAGCGCGGATAGAAAGGCTAACGCGCTTAGCATCAAGGTCGATACCTGTGATCTGAGCGTCAACTTCCTGACCGATAGAAAGAACATCCTGGGGTTTGCCGATTCTCTTATTTGCAATCTGAGAGATATGGATAAGACCATCGATACCGGGGATGATTCTTGCGAATGCGCCATAAGAGGTCATGCTAACGATAGTAACTGTAACAACAGTTCCTTCGGGATAATTATTTCCAAGGATTACCCAAGGATTATCCTCTGCCTTCTTATAGCCGAGAGAAATCTTTTTCTTCTCTTCGTCGATTGCCTTTACATAAACGTCAACAGTATCGCCAACGTTAACAACCTCTGAAGGATGCTTAATTCTTGCCCAAGAGAGCTCGGAGATATGAACCATACCGTCAACGCCGCCGAGATCTACGAATGCGCCATAAGAGGTGAGAGATTTAACAACGCCGGTATAAGCCTTGCCTTCCTCAACGCTCTCCCAGAACTTAGCCTGGAGCTCATTTTTCTGATCGCGAAGAACGGAACGGATAGAGCCGATTGCTCTTCTGCCTCTGCCGATCTCGATAATGCGGAACTGAGCAGTTGTGCCTTTGAGCTCATCCAAAGCTTCGCCTCTTGTTAATGTTGCTTGTGATGCGGGAATGAAGATTCTCATACCATCGTATGTAGCGATAACGCCGCCCTTGATAACCTCAGTTATCTTGCCTTCGAGAACTTCTTCGTTCTCTTTTGCGTTAACAATCTTCTCCCATCCTGCTATAGAATCAAAGCGACGCTTGGAAAGAGCGATAGTTCCCTCCTGGTCGTTTGTACGCATGATAATCAAATCAAGCACGTCGCCAACCTTAACCTCATTTACCATATCAGCGTTGGGGTCATAAGAATATTCGTTGGCTTTAACGATTCCTGTGTACTTTCTTCCGATATCAACCTTGATCTCCTGGGAATCAACAGAGAGAACTATGCCCTTAACCTTCTGGTCGTTATTAAGGCTATTGAGGGATACCTCGAGAGCCTCTTCAAAGGACATATCATCGGAAATTACTGTGTTGTCTGCGACAGAGTTTAAAATCTCAGTCATGGTTTGTTGGACCTCCTTTATTATACCTGCAGGCGTTGAAGCGCCTGCAACAATTCCGCAGCGGTGAACTCCGCCAAAGAAAATGCCCGAAAGCTCGCTTGCTGTTTCAACAAGATAGGTTTTCTCGCAATTCCTTTTGCAGACCTCTTCCAGCTTTTTAGTATTGGAGCTATGCCTTCCTCCAACGACGATCATCGCATCGCATTTGGCGGATAACTCCTCTGCTTCGAGCTGGCGCGCAGAAGTTGCATTACATATTGTATCAAAAATTATTCCGTTTGTACAGTGGTTTTTTAAAATTTTTTGACATTTTTTCCAAAGAGCCGCATTAAAAGTGGTCTGAGATACCGCAGTTATGGGCATTTCTTCGCTATTAGAAATATTTTCTAATAGTTCTTTTAATTCCGTTTCGTTGGAAAAAACGTAAGATTTACCGCAATGGCCCCTGATTCCGATAACCTCAGAATGGTTTTCATCCCCTGCGATAAAAACTATTCTGCCTTCATCCGATGCATCCGAAACTATCTTATGAATCTTCGCAACGAAGGGGCAGGTAGCATCGACTACCTCTTTTGCGCTTCTTTTCGCTTCATCCTCAATCTCTTTCGGGACTCCATGCGATCTTATAACAAGCGTTTCATCAGCTTTGGCTTCGCTTGGGGCCTCAACTATTCTTACGCCTTTTTTTTCGAGCGATGCAACGAGCTGACTATTATGTATAATAGGCCCCAATGTGCAGACCTTTTTTCCGCTTTCGGCTAATTTCTCCGTCATATTAACGGCTCTATCTACCCCGAAGCAGAAACCTGCTCGCTTTGCAACGATTACTTCCTTCAATAGCCTTCCTCCCAAAGCGCGGTTATTTTATCCATAATAAGGGTGGAAACTCTTCTTAATTCCTGGCGGTTATTTTCCGCCATTTTAACCTCTTCCGCAGGAATTATTTCACCAAAGCGAATGGTTATTTTTTTGAAAATTCCAAGCTTGCCTTCATAATAAATGGCGGCAGGAAGAATAGGCGCGCCCGTTTCGTGGGCAATAAGCGCAATTCCGCTTTTCGCCTTTTTGGGTTTGCCATCCCGGCTTCTTGTGCCTTCGGGGAATATACCCATAACCTTTCCGCTTCTTAAAACGTCCTCCCCTGTATTGATGCCCTCCTCAGCTTGAGCAGAGCCGCGAATCACAGGGAAAGCGCCCATTTTTCTGAAGAACCAGCCGGCTAATTTATTGCGAAAAAGCTCTTCCTTTGCCATAAAATTAATCTGATGCTTTTTCATCGCCATTACAAGGAAGAAAACGTCCATAAAATGCGTATGATTACAGCAAAGAATAAATCCTCCTTCATCGGGGATATTCTCTTTCCCTATATCTTTTCTTCTGAAGAAAAGGCTTGCAGTTCCGCCGACTACTCGGCGCATTACTCTATAAAAAACAGTCATTTTTTATCGTTTGCCTTTCAAATATTAGCCTTAATAAGATTATAAAGCTGCTCAACGGATTGCTCGAGGGTGTTGCCGGTTGTATTGCAGATAACTGCGCCTTCCGCAGGCTTTAAGGGGGCAACTGCTCTATGAGAATCATTATAATCTCTCTTCTTTATATCCTCTAAAACCTCGTTATAATCGGCCTCCTGACCCTTTCCGAGCATTTCCTCATATCTTCTGCGAGCTCTGTCCTCGGGGTCGGCAGTTAAGAAAATTTTAAGAGTGGCATCAGGGAGAACGACCGTTCCGATATCTCTGCCATCCATAATAACGTTATTTTCTCTTGCCATTTTTCTTTGAAGCTCTAAAAGGAAGGCTCTGACCTCGGGGATTGCCGAAAAGGCTGATGCAAGCATTGAGATTTCGGGAGTTCTGATTTTAGAAGAAACATCCTCGCCATCAACCATAACGTGCTGCTCGCCATCGATAAATTCGATATTGATAGAGGTTTTTTGGAGTTTTTCCTCAATTTTTGCTATCTCATCCGTTTTGATGCCTTCCGCATTTAAAGAATAGGCAATCGAACGATAGAGAGCGCCTGTGTCAACGTATATAAAGCCAAGCTCCGCGCTTACCTTTCTTGAAATTGTGCTTTTTCCTGCCCCTGCAGGCCCATCGATTGCAACTGAAATCATTTTTATTCCTCCCATAAATTTTCTATTGCCGCAGATTTTCCTGCGAGATAGCCCGTTGAAAAGGCTATCTGCAAATTATAGCCGCCCGTATAGGCATCAACATCCAATATCTCGCCCGCAAAATAAAGCTCATCTATGAGCTTTGATTCCATTGTTTTTGGGTTTACTTCCGATACCTTAATTCCTCCCGAGGTTACTATTGCTTCTTCTATCGGGCGAAGGCTTGTTACCCTTAATTTAAGCTTTTTTATAGTTTCGCCGAGATTTATGCGCTCGGGCTTGGTTATTTCATTAACCTTTTTATGAGCCTCGATTCCCGAAAGCTTCAATATCTCGGGAATAAGTTTTTGAGGAAGCAGACCACCCATAACATTTATTATATCCTTATTGGGAGCTTCCGAAAAATCTCTCAAAATTCTTGCATCAAGCTTTTCGGGGCTTAATGCAGGCTTTAAATCTATCACGATATAATATGTATTTTTATCTGAATTTCTGATATGCGCCGAAGCACTGAGAACCAAGGGGCCCGAAATTCCGAAATGGGTGAAAAGCATTTCGCCGAGCTCGGAATACAAAGGCTTTTTTGCCCCCTCTTTATAAAGACTTAAAGTAACGTTTTTTAAAGAAAGCCCCGAAAGGGAAGAAACAAAGCCTTCGTGCACTTCCACAGGAACGAGCGAGCCCGAAAGCTCGGTTATGGTATGGCCCAAATTTTGCGCCATTTTATAGCCTGCGCCCCGAGAGCCCGTTGCAGGATAAGAAGCGCCGCCCGTGGCTAAAATCACGGCATCGCCCAAAATTTCGCCCTTATCGGTTTTAACGCCGATTGCTTTTCCTTCTTCCAAAATTATCTCTTCGGCTTCCGCCTCAATAATTTTAGAGCCTTTCGTATATTTTACTAGCGCATCAACTATATCAACAGCCTTATCGCTCACAGGGAAAACTCTGTTTCCGCGCTCCGTTTTTAAAGGCACTCCGAGAGCCTCTATCAGCTCCATCATATCTTTTGCGGAAAATGCAGAAAAGGCGGAATAAAGGAATCTTCCGTTCTTTGTTACTGCAGAAAT
>JAZORV010000142.1:0-8918 GCA_045656785.1 Acutalibacteraceae bacterium
TGATGATAAATCCGTTTCCATAGAGCCGAGATTTATTGATAATTTAGGCTATGAAGAGCCGAAGGTTACCGATTCGAGCGTTGCTTGGGAGATAAAGCAATATTCAGAGGTGGCAAAGGTTGTTGCTAATGTTGAGCAGCAGATAGTTCGCCGTGAGAAAACCGATCCAAACAACTGCGGAAAGCTTACGGTTGCTAAAAATGGTGTTGCAACATATACTCCCGCTGATAATGCTCAAAAAGGCGATATTATTGCGCTTCGTTGCTCATATAAGGATGGCGATGATACTGCATTCGCTACAGTAATTATTGAAATAGATTAATGGAAGGAGAGAACGATTATGAAAAAACTGAACGTTATGTTTAAAAAGGCATTAGCCGGTATTTTAACTTTTTCAATTATCCTCTCCCTCTTTTCTGCGATGCTTTCTATTGCATCGGCTGTTTCGAGTGATGATTTTACTATTTCTTATGATAAAAACGACGTTTCGGGTAAGGTCGGTGTAACCTCGGGCAGTGCTACAATTCATTTTGTTGATGAAGCAAAGCCTGAGCCCAAGCCGATTACTCTTTCAAGCGCGTATAAGCTAAATGATGGAGATTTTTCAACAGAATTTTTTGCAGGCGACGGAACTACTGAGTATTTTGACCTCGCTGCCGGCGCAAACATAAAAGATAAGGATTATGCTTCTATTGGCGAATGGCATATTTCGGGAGATAGATATCTTCAGTTAACCTTGCCCATTAAAGCCAACGCTAAGATAGAGAATATTGCAGTTGTTCATCATTCGAATTCGCTTTTGAGAATGGGTGATTTTGAAATTTTCGCTGCCAATAGCGCCGCAAATCTTTATAAATCTGAAAATAGTATTTCGAGAATTGATAATACCTCCCCAAAAGCGGCTCACGTTATAAGCTTCAAAGAAGGCAAAGAGCTTCAAGATATTGCCTTTGTTGGAATGAGAATTTATAATCCCGTTTCCAATAACAGCGAAGCTGCTCTCAGCTCATTTATTAGAGCAAGCAGTATTTCTGCCATTTATCCGAGAATGATGGAATTTAACGTTTATGGAGAAATCCCCGAGACTGATTTTGAAATAACTCAAAGCAATACAGCCGCAATCCCATCAGGTTTGGGGGATTCTGTTGTTAAATCGGTTGAGATGGATTTTGTCAGAAACGGAGCAACCGTATTCTCAAGCGTATCTCTTTCTCAAATTTATGATAACGATGCTTCGAGCACCGTCGGAATGCTTTATAACGATGGAAAATGCAGCTATCTTGATGCTGACGGAAAGCCTTATGATTCCGCCTATGCTCAGTTCACCTATACGATGCTTGACGGCGCAAAGATCAATGATTTCGTTGCGGTTAATCATAGCACCGCAAACTTGAGAACGGGCTCATATACATTGTATTTTTCTAATAATAAGGATACTCTTTTCTCAAGCCCTCAAAAGATATATAAATTTGAAAATTCTTCCAATACTATAACTCAGCAGATATCTTCGAAGGAATCTCTTGAATATAAGTATGCGGGAATAAGAATTTTATCTCCGGTTAAGGACCTTCAAAATTATATTTCTGTAACAGGCAGTGATTATACCTATTGCGTTCCGAGAATATATGAGATGAATTTTTATGGCGAAATTGCAAAACTCGGCGCAGGAGATGTTGATGCGGGAAAAACCATCCCATCAGGCACTAATATTCTCCTTGGCAACGTAGACCTTTCGGTTCGTTCTGTTGATACGGTAACAAATGAATCTAAAGTCGTTGCAACCAACGGAACAAAGCTTACCGATGGTGATACCTCCCTCAACTGGGACCTTGGAGAAGGTAACGGATTCTTCGTTAGAAAGAATGCCGTAACAGGAGTTTTTGAAGCAGTCAGAGATGGTTCTGCTTATACCGACCTTTCTTATAATCTTGGAGGAACTGCAACAGTTGATAAAATATACTTGGCGTTCCATGCTGCTGCCGCGTTAAGAACGAAAAAATACGCTGTTTATGCCTCTAAGGATGAGAAAAATGTTTTCTCCGATGAAAGCCTTGTTCAGGTTATCGAAAATCAAGGCCATTTTGCAAACGTTATTAAGCTTGAGGAAGCTTTGCAGGGAATAAGAGGCATAGGAATCAGAATTTATGACCCTTGTTATGACTATACATATACTTCCTGTAAGCTTGATCAGGATAAGCTGAACGAGAATCCTAATAAGCATAATATCTATCCTCGTATCAGCGAGATTGCTGTTATCGGCTCTCTCGAAAAAGACCCTGTTGCTTTCCAAAAGGTTGTAAATTCAGTATCAGCGCAGCTTCCGAATGATGTAGACCTTTCAAATTCTTCCAATCTTTCAGCATATTGGGAACCGACCTTTACGTTCACTCAGGAAGATAAAGAATCTTCATCTAGAATTGCTTCAGCAAAAGCAGCAACATTGGCTGATGGAAACCTTGAAAACGAGGTTGCCCTTTCTGCGCTTTTTGCAGATTGGGATGATAAAAACGAAAAAGGCGTTTACCATAACGAGGATGGTTCAAGATATCTCGATATAATCTATGATCTTAAAACCATTTCTAAGCTTGATTATATCGTTTTTGCAAATCATTCTCTCCCTGTTTTAACAACGGGCAAATATTCTGTTTTCTTGTCTGATAAAGAGTCTGAACTTTTCTCAAATGAACCCTACGTAACTGTTGATAATGCAACGGATTATAAAGCAGGAAAGCAAAACAGAGTTAACGTTATCTGCTTTGAAAAAGGAAAGCAGGATGAAGCAAGATACGTTGCGATTAGAATATATAACCCCGTCTGTGATGCACAGAATAAGGTTGTTAAACTTGATGAAAAGAATAACTTTGTTTACCCGAGAATTATGGAATGCGCGGTTTACGGAAGCTTCGTAGATCCCGATTTCGATCCTTCAAGCATCAAAAAGCCTACGTCTACTGCAGATGTAGACCTTGAAGACTATATGTCATCCCATGGCGAAAGTCTTATAAAAGGCAAAGCGGTTTATGCTTACGTTGATGGCAAGAAGATTGTCAGCTCAGGCACCTGGCATACTTATGTCAGAGAAATTACAGATAACGGCGATGGTTCATATCATAGAGATTTAAGCGGAATGTCCAACTATGAACCGGGGAAATCTGTTGTTGATTTTTATTGGAAGCTTGAAACCTCCCTCGATGCGGCAAAGGTTAAAGGCTTTATATATCAGGGTATATCAACAGCGTATTCTGCCCCTTATTTCACCTCCCGCTATCAGGTATTCGTTGCCGAAGAATCCGAAGACCTTTGGAAGGACGAAACAATGGTCTATGATTTTGATGCCGAAAAAGAAGGAAATATGATGGGTGTTGTTCATGAATACGGAAAAGATGCACCTATCGGAAACTATATCGGCCTCAGAATTATAAATCCGGTGTTTTCTGCCACAGCGCATATGTATCCCAGACTATCTCTTTTCTACGTTTGGGGAGAGGATGCGATGGTTCCCGGCGTTCCTGCAAACCTTGCCGAGAATATGCCTATAACTCCGAGCTTTGTAACAGAGGATAAAAAGGTTGAAGTAACAGAAGCTAACCTTACTGCCAATGAAACCGCAAAGCTTACTGATAGCGATGATAAAACCTCTGCAAAGATTGATGCTAATGCTAAGAATAGAGATACTTTCGAAATAACATATAATCTCTGCGGAGATATGAAGATAGATGATATTTGGGTTTCTGCTTTAATAAATAATGAAAGCGGATTCTCCAAAATGAAGGTCTATTCCGCCGATACCTTAGCCGAGGTCAATGATGAATCCTCTTTGCTGTGGACCTATAAGGTTGGCTCAAAAACAGGTAATATCAAGCCTAAAAAGACCTTCAAAAATCAACTGAAAGCAAGGTATCTGAGATTTGTTTTTGAGGATACTAAGGATTCTGTAGTTCTTAATGAGATATACGTAAACGGTCTTGATAATCAGAAAATGAAGACCCGAAATCTTACCGCCGCTATGGATCCGAGCTCTATGGAGTTCATAAGAACCGACCTGAAAACAGGAAAAGAAAAGTATATCTCCGTTTCAAATAACGATATGATGTTTTTGATTGATGGAGATATAAATAACTATTTAACTCTCTACGATGGATCTAAATTAGGTGAGGTTAAATATGATATTCTGTTCCATTTGGGAGATCTCAGAACGATCTCTAATTTAAAGCTCAATCTTCTTCGTAATTTAGAAGAATTCCGGCCAACTAAGCTTAATATTTATATTGGCGAAATATTTGAGGATGTTTGGGGCAAAACAGCAAAGCCTGATTATAAATTAAAATCAAGCGATTTCAAGAACGGCACTTGGGAGAAAATGCTTCGCCCAACTCTTGGAAGATATGCGAGAATTGAGCTTTTGGATTTCTCAGAAAACGAAGTTTATAAAACAGAGGACGGAGGCCAATTAATCGTAACAGCCATCGCCGATTTCAAGATAACGGGAACTAAAGTTGTCGGACTCCAAACCTCTGATGAGAGCGCAGTTATTGCAAAAGTTTATTCAAAGGATAAAAAGATTGGGGTATCGATAGATAGGCTCGATGTCAATGATATTTATACCGACGTGGTATCCCTTCGCATCACCCCCGAAAAGGCAACTAACTGGCAAATGAGCACGCTTAATAAGAATCCATATCTGAGGGTTGAAAACAATAAAACCATCTATAAGCTTGAGCTTTTGGATCTTTATGGAAACCCGGTGAAGAATCTTGGCGGCAGAAAGCTGAGCGTTCATTTCAAGATTCCTAAGGGCGAGGAAATGCTCTATATGGTCGGCGATGCCGGTGAGAGAGCAAAAATAACTGCTCTTGATACCTTCTTCTCAGAAGGAGAATGTATCGCCGAGTTTAGCTTCCGTTCCGATAGTGATAATAAAGTTGCACTGCTTAAAATGACCACTTCTTATGACGAATATTGGTCAACAATCGGAGAGCTTGAGGATTTTCCTGAAGCGAACGAAGATGACCTTTATGAAAAGATCGATGGCGAAGCAATCGTAACGAAGGATAGAAGGTTCGTGGTTTCCAGCTTGTACGTTCCGTTTGAATCAGGAGTTAAGTTTACCGCTACCGACGTTTCTCTCATGGCATCCGATAATGAATATTATGATGCGCTTTATTTCTATCCTGATAAGAAGGTTGCTGTCTTCTATGACTTAGCCTTTGAGCTTTCAAATCTGCCTTATGTAGCAGAAAACAATAGCTACGACGTATCATACTATATCCCCGAATTTGTATCGCGCGGTTTCTCTGATCTTCAGGTTATCTGCGTTGAAGATGGTATGGTTTATGATACAGGCGCTCTTGCGGAAGATGGCAAACTCAAGTTTACTATTAACGGAGCAGGAAGATACGCGATTATCGGAAATGTTAGCGAGGATTATGTCGGCGTATCTCCCGAAACCGGAGATAGTCTCAGCGAAGTTATAGCGGCGTTTTCGATGCTTCTTGCGGCAATGTACGTTGCCTTAAGATTCTCAAAAGGAAAAGAAGCAAATAATTAATTTGAAAATCAACTTTTTTCATCATTTTGGAAGGGTGATGGGTCTGAAAAGGCTCATCACCCTTCGCTTTTAAAAGAATGTGTTGACAAAAAAGAGCAAATTTTATATAATATACAATGTATGTTTATGTATTCAAAAAGGAGTGAGAATATGAGTGGTAAAATCTGCGAAAACCTGATATCCCTTATAAGGGTTAATTTCAAGGATGAAAAAATTTCCTTCCCGGAAAAGGAAAGGCTGGAGGATTTGCTCATCGCCGCCAAAAATCATCATATTTTCAGCCTTATATATTATGGCCTGAAAAAGACCGTAAATAGAGATGAAGCCGAGCTTATGCGTCTGCTTCCTTCGGTTTGCAAGAATATCAGCATCGATGAAACTCAAAGAAGCGAGATAGAAAAAATTGAAGCGACTTTTTCTGAAAACGGAATCGACTATATGCCCTTAAAAGGTGCCGTTATGAAAGGCTTTTATCCAACGTCTGATATGAGAATTATGACGGATTTCGATGTTCTTATTAAGGTTTCTCAATATAAAAAAATTGTTCCGATTATGGAGGGCTTCGGATATTCGTTAAAGGTTGAGAGCAACCACGAGTATGTCTGGATAAAAGAAGGAGCGCTTTGCGTTGAGCTTCATAAAATGCTCATCCCTTCATATAATGAGGATTATTATAAGCATTTTAAAGAGGGATGGGATCTGGCAAAGCCTTCGGAAATTCCTCATAAATTTAAAATGACCGATGAGGATTTTTATTTCTATAATTTCGTGCATCTTTGCAAACATTATAGAGATGGCGGCATTGGAATTAAACACGTTTTAGATCTCTGGATTTTGAAAAATGCTTTGCCTGGGCTTAATTTCGAATATATCCAAAATAAGGCTGAGGAAATAGCCTTGGATAAATTTTTAAATAATATAAATCAGCTTATTTCAGTTTGGTTTGAAGATGGCGAGCATTCTGATATAACAAAGGTTTTAGAAGAAAGAATTTTTGTTAGCGGAGCTTATGGAACCGCCAAAGCGCATCTTTATTCCTCCGTTGTTAAGAAAAGCGATGCTTCTTCGACCTTCTTTATGAGAGCTTCTCATATTTTCTCGATGGTTTTTCCGCCGCTTGGCAATATGAAAAATATATTCCCGATTCTTAAAAAACTCCCTGTTTTGTTGCCCTTTTTTTGGGTTTATAAGTTCTTGAAATTTATAGTTAATCCGAAAAAGATTTCTAAACAGATGAAAATAGTTAAATCTATAAATGGTGGCGGAGTGAATAGTTATAAAAATGAGCTTGAAACAATCGGCCTAAGCTTTAATTTCGGGGAGGAGAAATAAATGAATATTCTTATAACCGGCGCAAAAGGCTTTGTTGGGAAAAATTTAACCGAAGCTCTTTATAACCTTAAAAACGGTAAGGATAGAACTCGCCCCGAGCTTAAAATTGATGAGATTTTCCTCTATGATATTGATAATAGCGAAGCCGAATTGATTAGCTTTTGCGAAAAAGCGGATTTCATTTTTCATTTAGCGGGTGTTAATCGCCCAAAAGACCTAAAAGAATTTATGGAAGGGAATTTTGGCTTTTCTTCTAAGCTTCTTAGTATTTTAAAGGAAAAAAGAAACACCTGCCCCATAATGCTATCAAGCTCGATTCAAGCAACCTTGGTTGGAAGATATGCAGAAGGTGAATATGGAAAATCCAAAAAAGCAGGCGAGGAGCTCTTCTTTAAATATTCGGAAGAAACGGGAGCTCGTGTGCTTATTTATCGTTTTCCGAACCTTTTTGGTAAATGGTGTAGGCCAAATTATAACAGCGCGGTTGCAACCTTCTGCAATAATATCGCCAATGACCTTCCAATAACTGTTAGCGATAGAAATATCGAATTAGAGCTTCTTTATATAGATGACCTTATAAAAGAAATGCTTGATGCTCTGGGGAATAAAGCGCATCCTTGCTCCTTTGATGGTATCAAAACTGTTATGGATGAAAAAGGCAAGTTTTTCGCTGCTCCTGTTACCCATAAAGTAACGTTAGGCGAGATAGTAGACCTTCTTTATAGCTTCTCGGATCAGCCCAAAACCCTTGTGATGCCCGAAATTCCCGATGATTCATTTGCTAAAAAGCTTTATTCAACCTATCTTTCCTATTTGCCTGAAAGCAAGGTTAAGTTCCCTTTGAAAATGAACGTTGATGATAGAGGAAGCTTTACAGAGCTTTTGAAAACCGAAAAATGCGGACAGATAAGCGTAAATATTTCGAAGCCCGGAATAACAAAAGGTGAGCACTGGCACCATTCCAAGTGGGAGTTTTTTATCGTTGTTTCAGGGCATGGGCTTATCAGAATGAGAAAAATCGGTTCTGATGAAATTCTCGATTTCCCCGTAAGTGGGGAGAAGATCGAGGCGGTTCATATGCTCCCGGGGTATACTCATAATATTATTAACCTTTCCGAAACCGAAGATTTAGTAACAGTTATGTGGGCGAATGAGCAATTCAATCCCAATTCTCCCGATACGTTTTTTGAAAAAGTAGAAGAGGTGCGATAAAATGGAAAAATTAAAGCTCATGACCATCGTCGGAACAAGGCCCGAAATCATCCGCCTTTCCGAGGTTATAAAAAAATGCGATAAATATTTCGATCAGATCCTCGTTCATACAGGTCAAAACTATGATTATTCATTAAATCAGGTCTTCTTTGAGGATCTTAATTTGAGAGAGCCCGACCATTATCTAAATGCTGTTGGCGCAGACCTCGGAGAGACTATCGGCAATATTATCTCAAGCTCTTATAAGCTTATGGTGGAATTAAAACCCGATGCATTGCTTGTTTTGGGCGATACAAATTCTTGTCTTTCTGCCATAAGCGCAAAAAGATTGCATATTCCGATATTCCATATGGAAGCAGGGAATCGCTGCAAGGATGAATGCTTGCCCGAAGAAACAAACAGAAGAATAGTTGATATAATTTCAGACGTTAATTTGGCATATTCCGAGCATGCCCGCCGATATCTTGCCGATTGCGGCTTGCCTAAAGAAAGAACCTATGTAACAGGCTCTCCGATGGCTGAGGTTTTGAGAGCAAATCTCGAAAAAATTAAGGAATCAGATATTCATTCAAAATTAGGGCTCGAAAAGGGGAAATATATCCTTCTTTCGGCTCATAGAGAGGAAAATATCGATACCGAGAAAAACTTTTTATCTCTTTTCGGAGCCATTAATAAGCTTGCCGAAACCTATGATATGCCTATTCTTTATTCCTGCCATCCTCGTTCGAGAAATAGGCTCGAGCAAAGCGGATTCGAGCTTGATAAAAGGGTTATTCGCCACGAGCCTTTGGGCTTCCATGACTATAATTGCCTTCAGATGAATGCC
>JAZORV010000143.1:0-19036 GCA_045656785.1 Acutalibacteraceae bacterium
GCATCTTGATGCTATGGCTTACGAAACGGACGAGGTTAAGCTCCCGAAGGTTAAATTCACGGGAAGCGACGAAGCAGGCTCGAGCGACGCCATATCCAAGCCACAGATTGCCGATATGGATGATTATTCCTCGATAGATGATAAGGAAGGCATTAAAACCGACCTTGCTTCAAAAAGAGTAAGCCTTATTGCGAGGCTCCTCTCGACGACCGCCATATTCGTTATTCTTTTCATTCTGAACTTCTTTTTAAAGGAAAGCTTTATCGCTACCTCCCTTATGGGCTTTTCGATAGTCAACCTTGCCCTTTTAGGAATTGCCATGGCGATAAACCACAACACCCTCAAGGGCCTCGGAAGCATTTTCGCAGGCGCACCCGATATGGATTCCCCCACCGCAATTTCCGTTACCTTCTCCTTCTGCTGGGGCTTGATAACTCTGCTTTCGGGCACCTCCGCTACCTCCCCCGTTTTGATGCCTGCCGCCGTTTTGACCCTTATTTTCGTAAACCTCGGCAAGCTTTCGATTCTCTCAAGAATCAGTCGCGGTTTTGAGGTGGTTGCAACGCCTTACGAAAAGCAGGCGATTTCCTTTGTTGAGGACAAGCTTGATGCCGCCATCCTTGCGAATGGCGCAGTTGTTGGCGAAGCCCTTGTTACAACCGGAAAATCCACCAAAAATATTAAAGATTTTTTGAAAAACTCCTATATGGAGGACCTTTATGAAAAAAGCCTCCGCCCGATAGTTCTTATAACTCTCGGCGTTTCCCTTCTTTTCGCAATTCTCGGATTCATCTTTACGGGCGAATTTACAGGAGCTTTAACCGCCCTTTCCGCGGCGGCGCTGCTCTCTTGCCCCGCTTCCGCGATTCTTGCGGCTAATCTTCCCCTTTCCGCAGCTCAAAAAAAGCTTTCGGAATATGAGGCAATGCTTGCAGGCCACGCGGGCGCCGAAGCCATCGCAAATGCAAATGCTGTTGCTTTTTCGGCAAACGAGCTTTTCCCCGAGGGAACGGTTAAGCTATATAATATGCACGTTCTCAACAAAGGCGCGGTTGATAAATATCTGACCGCCGCCGCCGCTGTTTTAGGCGAAGCAAACTCTCCTCTTTGCCCAATTTTCAAAGAAATGCTCGAGGATTCAAAGGAGGAGCTTCCAAAGGCAGACAGCATTAAATACGAAAGCCGAATGGGTGTTTCGGGCTGGATTGGTGAGCATCGCGTTTTCATCGGAAACAGAACTCTTATGGAAGGGCATAGCATAAAAGTCCCCTCCCTGGAGCTTGATAAAAAGATTCTTCGCGGCGGATATTTCCCCGTTTATTTAGCCTTTGATAATCAGCTTTGCGCCCTCTTTATCGTGGGCTATGAAGCAGACCCCCTCATCACCTACGAGCTTCGCAGGCTCTGCAGCACGGGCGTTACCATGCTTATCAACACCAACGACCCCAACATAACCGAAGAAATGCTCTGCGATTATTTCGGGCTTCACAGAGAAACTGTTAAGCTACTTTCAGCTTCGGGCGTTTCGGCATATAAAAAGAATACCGCCTTCACCGAATCCACCTCTGCTCCCGGATGCTATTCGGGAAATATCTGCGGTTTCTTATCCTCCATTACCACCGCCATTTCGCTTAAATCAACCGTAAAGGGCTCTCTTGTTTCGCAGATAGTTTTATCGGCGCTCGCCCTTGCGCTCAGCGGATATATGCTCTCTTCAAGGCTTGAGCTTTCTCTCGGAGCAGTTATTCTCGGATATCAGCTTTTCTCGGGTGCTCTCGCCTGGCTTATAGCAAAATTCAAGCAATAATCAAAGGATATTATTTATGGCTCTCATCTCTGCCGCCGCCCTTTCGATGGGCTTTGGCGAAAGGACTCTTTTCGAGAACGCCTCCTTTCTTATAGAAAAGGGGGATAAGATTGGTTTTGTTGGGTCAAACGGCTGCGGCAAAACCACTCTTTTAAAGCTTCTCACAGGTGAATACTCCCCGACTTCGGGCGAGGTTCACCGCGCGAAAAATTTAAAAATCGGATATATGGAGCAGCACGCCTGCCATGATTCGGATAAAAGCGCCCTCGAGGAAGCCCTCGGGGTGTTTTCCCATGCGCTCGAAATTGAAGAAAGCCTTAAAAAAATCGAGATAGCTTTAAGCGCCGCGCAGACAGAGGAGCTATTATTGAAGCAAGCCGAGCTCAGAGAGGAATTTATCAGCTTGGGCGGTCTCGAAATGAAAAGCCGAACGAGAAGCGCGCTTTTAGGGCTCGGGCTTACAGAAAAGGAAATCTCTCTGCCCGTTTCCGCCCTTTCGGGAGGTCAGCGCTCGAAAATCGGCCTCACGAAACTGCTTCTCAGCGACCCTGAGCTACTCTTATTGGATGAGCCTACCAACCATCTTGACATACCCTCGATAGAATGGCTCGAAAGCTATCTTATCTCTTTTAAGGGCGCCGCCCTTATCATTTCCCACGATAGATATTTTCTTGATAAGATAACCTCCAAAACCTTTGAGATAAAAAATTGCAAGCTTTTTTTGAGTAACGGAAATTACTCTCGTCATCTCGAAATCGAAGCCGAGAGGCAAAAGGCTATCGAGCGAGAATACGAAAACGATTTAAAGGAAATCAAAAGAATAGAGGGCATAATCGCTCAGCAAAAAACCTTCTCGATGGAGCGAAACTACCGCACTATCGACCACAAGCAGAAATCAATCGACAGAATTAAGGAAAATCTCGTTGCTCCGGAAAAGGCAGAAAAGAGCATACATTTTAGCTTCTCCCCCAAAAGCGATTCAGGCAACGACGTTTTAAAGGCTGAGGGTCTAACCCGAATTTACGATGGCAGAAGCCTTTATGAAAACGTTTCCCTCGATATAAAAAGAAAAGACAGAGCCTTTTTATTGGGCGCAAACGGAACGGGCAAAACCACCCTTTTAAGAGAGCTTAAGGATAATCCCGAAATTAAGCTTGGCTCGAGGGTTACGCTCGGATATTTCGACCAGCTGGGTCTTAATCTAAACGAAAACAACACCGTTTTGGAAGAAATTTGGAGCGAATACCCCTATCTCGATGAAACGACCGTTCGCTCGGCTCTCGCCGCCTTCCTTTTTATAGGAGACCAGGTTTTCTCCAAAATCGAAACCCTCTCGGGCGGAGAAAAGGCAAGGGTGGCTCTATGCAGGCTTATGCTTTCGGGCAACAACCTTTTGCTTTTAGACGAGCCGACCAACCATCTTGACCTTCGCTCACGCGAGGCGCTCGAAAATGCGCTCGCGGAATATGAGGGAACTATAATCGCAGTTTCGCACGACAGATATTTTATAAATAAGCTCGCCTCGAGAATTTTTTATTTAGAAAACGGAAGCCTCAAAAATTATGAGGGCAACTATGATTATTATCTCGAAAGGCGAGAAAAGGAAGTCGCAAAGGAAAGCGTTGCCACGCCTAAAAAAGAAATGGGCTCGGGCGGAAAGGAATATCACGAAAGAAAACAACGCAGGCAGGAGCTTTTAAAGGCACAAACGAGAATCAAAAAGCTCGAAGCCGAAATTGAGGAAATAGATGCTCAGATTGCCGAAACCGAGGCGCTCTTACAAGAAGCGGGGGCGGATTATGAAAAGACCCTCGAGCTATCGGGCGTGCTCGACGAATTAAATCAAAAATCAGAAGCCTGCCTTTTAGAATGGGAAGAAGCGCAGAATCTTTTGTTGGAAATGGAGGAAACGGAATGAAAACCCTATACGTTGCGGATTTAGACGGAACCTTGCTTAATTCCAAAGGCGAGCTTTCCTCCTTTTCGCGCTCAACCATCAATTCCCTCATTTCCCATGGTCTTGACTTCACCATCAACACCTCACGCACCCCCAAAAGCGCAGAGGAAATTTTATCAAAGCTCGAATTAAAGCTCCCTGCGATAATGATGAACGGAAGCGCCTTTTATGATAGAAACGCGAGGGTTATAACCGAGTTTTTCCCCATTTCCAAAAGCGATGCGAGAAAAGCGGCGGCGCTGATGCTTTCCGTCGGCGCGGAGCCCTTCCTCTTTTCTCTTCAAGGCGAGGATATTTCTGTTTTGTATTCTAAGGCTGAATCCCCTTATTCAAATGAATTTATAAAAAGAAGATGGAAGTATTATTCCTCCTGGGATTCTTCCAAATACATCTCCCCCGATGGGGATGCTTTATATATAGTTGCTGTTGGAGATGAGGCAACGATAAAGCGCGCAAAGCTCAAAATTGATTCCATTTCGGGGCTTTCCTCCTCCCTTTTTAATTGCGAGGATGAAGGCTGTTTTTACCTTGAAATTTATTCCGCCAAGGCGGGCAAATGGCAGGGGCTGAAAAGCTATATGCAAAAATACGGATTTTCAAAATGCGTTTGCTTCGGTGATAATCTCAATGATATTGAAATGCTCAAAAATGCAGATATCGGAATATGCGTTGCAAATGGATATTCCGAAGCAAAAGCGGTGGCAGACGTTACAATCGGCGCGGCTGATGACGATGCTGTTGCAAAATATTTAATGATAGAATGGTCAAGAAGCTGATATGATAAATGTTTTATATGAAGATAAGTTTATAATTGTTTGCGAAAAGCCAACCAACATTCTCTCCGAGAAGCAATCCAACACCTTTCGCACCATGCCCGACATCCTCAAAAAAATGACGGGCGCATATTCTATCGATACCCTCCACCGCCTCGATAAAATGGTTGGAGGAACGATGGTTTATTCCAAAAGCTCGAAGGCAACCAAGGTTCTCTCGGCAGATATCAGAGACCACCGCCTCATTAAAGAATACCTCGCGATCGTTCACGGCAGACCCGAGCCCGAAGCGGGCGAAATGAAGGATTTTCTATTTAAGGATTCGGCAAAAAATAAATCCTTCGTTGTTAAAACCCTTCGCAAGGGCGCAAAGGAAGCGAGCCTTTCTTATGAGGTTTTGGAAACGAGAAAAACCGATAAAAATGAAGAAATAAGCCTTGTTAAAATCAGGCTTCATACAGGCCGCACCCACCAGATAAGGGTTCAGTTTTCTTCCCGACGGCATCCCCTTTTGGGCGATGGAAAATACGGGAGCCACGATAACGGATGCTTCATTGCGCTTTGGTCTCACCACCTCGAATTTAAGCACCCCGTTATAAAAAATAAAACCGTTTCTGAATTCAGCTTCCCCAACCTTGGCGCTTACCCTTGGAAGCTTTTCAAGAAAAGTATACATGATTTAAAAGGAGTCAATGAAAATGAAAACAAAGAGAATTGAAATAGGAAATGCCTTTATTGATTGCATATATAATAATGAAGGTATAAAAAGAAGCGCTCTGCTCGTTATCCCCGGTGGCGGCTACGGAATGGTTTGCTCCGACAGAGAGGGTTATCCTATTGCCGAAGCCTTTATGCCTTATGAGTTTAATTGCTTTGTGCTTAATTATTCGGTTGGAGAAAAGGCAAAATTTCCCGAGCCTCTTATTGAAGCCTCAAAGGCGATGCAATATATAAGAGAAAATGCAGATGAGCTTAATATAGATCCCGAGAGGGTTTTCGTTGTCGGTTTTTCTGCAGGTGGGCATTTAAGCGGCTCGTTGGGAACGCTTTGGCACACAATAAAAGAGGTTCCCGAAGGCATAAACCGCCCAACGGGAATGATTCTCGGCTACCCCGTTTCAACCTCTAAAGCGGGCGAAGGGCATTTAGGCTCTTTTTATAATATCCTTGGAACCACGACCCCTTCAGAATCCGAGCTGGCAAAATATTCCCTTGAAAACTCAGTTGATGAAAAAACCTGCCCTGCCTTTATTTTCCACACGGGGGATGACGCGGTTGTTCCCGTTATGGGAAGCATTCGTCTTGCCGAGGCCTTGAGCCGAAATAAAATTCCTTATGAAATGCATATTTTCCCTTCCGCGCCGCATGGTATCGCTCTCGGAAACAAAATAACAGCATCGGGCAACCCATTATGGGTCGATGAAAGAATTGCCGAATGGGTGCGCCTTGCAGCAGGCTGGGCAAAAACAATCAAATAATTTTAAAAGCGCTCTTCGGAGCGCTTTTAAACTTTTCTGGGTATGCTAATGAAAAAGGAGGATTTTTATTGGCTATCAGAACAGACCTTGCAACAGAGCTCAGAGATTTGAAGGGCGAGCATCAAGGAATCGCGCATGAGGAATTGAGCTTTGGCGAAATTAAGATTGAAAGAACGCATATTATTAATAATGAAGGAGCAAAGCATTTAGGCAAGCCTTTGGGGCACTACGTAACCCTATCCTTTGGCGGCTTCACCCCCGATGATATCGAGGGCGATTTGCATACCGCGATAAAGAACGAGCTATCCGAGCTTTTAGGAGAAAAAGACTCTATTCTTTTAGCAGGGCTCGGAAACAAGCGCATAACCCCCGATGCTTTCGGCCCCCTTGCTGCCGAGGGAATTTTTGCCACAAGGCATATAGAAAAAACACTGGCCACGGAGCTGGGATTAGGAGATTTAAAATGCGTTGAGGTTATAACGCCCGGCGTTTTGGGGCAGACGGGAATCGAAGCGGCGGAGCTTATAAAGGCGGCTGCCGATGCAACGCGCCCCGAGGCGGTTATAGTTCTCGATGCTTTAGCCGCCGGCGCGCTCGAAAGGGTTGGAACAACAGTTCAGCTGAGCGATTCGGGGATTTGCCCGGGGTCGGGAGTTGGAAACGCGAGAAAGGAAATAAGCGAAGCAACGCTCGGCATTCCCGTTATCGCCATCGGCATCCCGACGGTGGTTGATGCTTCCTCTCTTTCCCAAAATAAATCAACAGAAAAAATGATGGTTACTCCTCGCGATATCGATTCCATGATTAAATATTCCGCAAAGGCGGTTTCTCATGCCATCAACTGCGCCCTTCAGCCGAATTTAGCAAAATCCACTCTTTTATCCCTCGGCTTTTAAAATTTTTATTTTTTTAGTTTACTTTTGTCCCATTATATGTTATAATTCTATAGCAAACATTTGTTCTCAAGGAGGCTTTTATGGAAGCAAGAAACACAACCGTCTGCTTTACGGGACACAGGCTTTTAAGCAAAGAAGAGCTTGCGCTGATAGATGAAAAGCTTTTTGGAATTTTAGAAGAGCTTTATGAAGATGGCTTCAGGCATTTTATTACGGGAGGCGCCATCGGCTTTGATACCATTGCCGCAGAAGCGGTTTTAAAGCTAAAAGAAAAAAAGGGGGATGCAACCCTTCATATAGCTATTCCTTGCCCCAATCAAACCGAGCTATGGCATAAAAAGGAGAAGGAGAAATATTTCGAAATTCTCGAGAAGGCGGATAGCCATGAAACCATCTGCGAGCATTATTTTAATGGCTGTATGCAAATCAGAAACAGATATATGGTGGATAACAGCTCGGCGCTTGTAGCCTTTTACAGAGGCACCAAGGGCGGAACAGGGAGCACCTATAAATACGCATCAAAAAAGCTCCCTTTAATCATAAACCTCGTAGAGGGCAACTAATTTAAACAATTTTTATATATTTTATCTTGGTTTTTCATGTCTTTTGCACAATTTTAATTAATTTTCTTTCTTTTTTTGTATTTTTTTTATTTTTTATTTACAAAAAATTTTTTATATGCTAAAATTCAGTTAGAAAATGAAGAATGAAGGTGAAGTATAAAATGGAGATTCTAAATGGTATTAAGATTATCCTCGTGCATCATAGAATTGATTGCGAGGTATTTAGAATCAATCGTCCGAGCGCCCCTCATCACGACTTCACTCTTTGCCTTGCAGGCAAGATGAGATATACCGTTGCAGGAGAGAGCATCTGCCTTAATGCAGGCGAAGCAATGTATTGCCCTCCCGGCGTTCATATGACGAGAGCTGATGGGGATATCGCATCGTATATCTCAATTAATTTCACCACGCCCAACAACGAGCCGCTTCCCATCCTTTGCCATTCAATCGGTGTTTCATCCCACGAAATAAACAGCTACATCGAGCTCATTTCATTTTTCCTCAGAAAGCCTGCGCTTCATAATGATGAAAAGCTTTATCATCTTGTGATTTTGATGCTTCTCAAGGTTATTGAGCAGCAGGAAGCTGCCCATCCTTTGCCCTATGTTGAGAGAATGAAGGCATATATCCGCGACAACTTCCAAAAGGACATAACCCTTGATTCCGTTTCGGAATTTATCAATCTTCATCCTTCCTATTGCTCAACAATTTTCAAAAAAGCAGAAGGCAAATCGGTTACCGAATTTATCAACACGATGAGAATTAACCATGCGAAGGAGCTGCTTGAAACCACCAATTTTCGCATCGGAGAGGTCGGAGTTATGAGTGGTATTCCCGATCCATATTATTTCTCCCGCGTTTTCAATAAGATCAGCGGAGTTTCCCCTTCGGATTATCGCAAAATAGCCCGAACCTACGGCGGAAAATTCTATGCCTATACGGCAGATTAATTAAATCGTTTTTTTATCGGCGCCTTCCTTAAAAGGAGGGTGCCTTAATTTTTGCAAAAAATTTCGGGAGAGACTCCGCAAAGGAGCCTCTCCCGTTTTTATATTAATTCTTTTCTTTTAAATAATTTATAGCATATTCCGCATATTCGGATTTAAACTGATCCTTTTTTCTGACTATTGCCGGCTGGCGAAGGGTGGTGTTGTCATCAAGATCGAATAAAGCGAGCGATTCATGGCTTCGGCTGTTAACAAACTGCTTCGGAAGAAGAGTTGCGGCGACTCCCGAGCTTGCAATCTCAAGAGCAGTTACAAGCCCTGTTACCTCTGCCACGATTTTCGGATCCATATTAAAGCTTGAGCAAAGCTTATCGAAAAGAACTCGCATTTCCTGAGTTGCGCTGACCACAACGAATGGTATCTTCGCGCAATCCTTGAAGCTGATTTTTGCTCCCTCAAGCCCAAATTTTTCGCAGAGCTTTTTGGGAACGACCAAAACCAATCTATCGGGCTCAAGAGGGGTCACCTCTAAGACACTGTCGTCAACCGGAAGATTCACAACTGCGAAATCAAATTTGCCCTCGGCGGCATCGTGCCTTAAAATTTCGCTTCCCTTTTCTATCAATTTAACCTGAAGCCCCGAAAATTCAGAGGATAGCTTTTTTATAAGGCTCGGCATAAGATAACTGCCTCTGAAGGGGGTTACTCCTATCACAAGCTCCCCCTTATCTCCCTTTTTATATTGCATCATGGATTTTATGAGTCTGTCTTCCTTATATAATATATCGCGCGCCTCTTTTATAAAATGCGTTCCGGCGGGGGTTGGAGTAACCAAAGCGGAATCACGATTAAAAAGCTTAATGCCAAGCTCTTTTTCGAGAGATAATATCTGCTTTGAAAGCGCAGGCTGAGAAACGTTGAGCATTTCCGCGAGCTTCGAAAAGGAGCCGACCTCCGATAATTTAATAACGTAATCTAATTGTCGAGAGTTCATAAAATACCCCCAAAATTAATAATTTCAACATCATATTATCACTTTTTTAAATAAATTGCAATATCGCGGCAAAAAATATTTTTTGAAAAAACATCTTGACAAATACTTGAAAATATGTATAATTATAACCGTTGGGTAATTAACCCTATAACCTATCAGGAATCGAAAGGAGTAAAAACTATGCCAAGTTCATTAATTTATCTTGGAATAATGCTGATTGTAATCTGTGTTTGGTTTTTATTGTTAAAGCGCCCCGTTTATGAAGGTGTTTTCTTGAGCTTCATCGTTCTCGTTGCAATAACGGGGACTTGGGAAAACCTTTGGGGCTACGTTAGGGATGCATTTTCTACCTCTCTTCTTTATTCGATGGTAGCCTTCGTTTCCATGTCCATCCTTTTAACCAAAACTAAAATAATTGATAGCTGTATTGCTGTTATTCTCTCGGTTGTCGGCAGAATAACGGGAGGCGCAGGCTATGCCGCAGTTGTTGCGAGCAGCTTTATGGGCGCGCTTTCGGGATCCGGCCCCGGAAACGTTATGGCGACAGGCGCGATAACCATCCCCGCCATGAAGCGCTCGGGCTTCCCCGCAGAGCTTGCCGCCAATATCGAAAGCAACGCAAGCTATCTCGGAAATATGATTCCTCCATCTTCCAATATCGTTGCGGCCATGGGTGCTTTCTATGCGCTTTATGGCGAGGACGAGGTTTCAACGGGTAAATTCTGGATGGTGCTTTGGGGCATCGCGCTCTGGTTTGTTCTTCAGAGAATTATCATGGTTTTCACCTTCTGCAAATATTATAAGGTTAAGCCCATGAAGAAGGAAGACCTTCCTAATTTAAGAGAAACCTTAAGATACGGTTGGCAAGGGCTTTTGCTCCCCGTTATAATCATTCTTCCCTTTATTCTTGATGCTGTATTAAAGGATACCTTCTTCACCGCCCGCCTCGGCGCAGAAGGCGCAAAGGCTCTTTCAAGCTCTATCCTTCTCTTTGTTGGCGGTATCGCTTCGGCTTATGCCTGCCTCGTTACAAAAGAAAAGGCAGAGGTTAAATTTAAGACCCTTGCAAACACCTTCGCAAACAGCGTTAAGACCATCGCTCCGACAATCGCGGTTTGCCTTTTCGGATATATGATAGGCAACCTCTTTGCCGATCTCGACGTTGCAGGAGAGCTCGGAACCATCATTCAGAGCCTCAACGTTGGCAAGCTCGGAACGGTTATCATAATCTGCATCATCACCTGCTTTATGGGAATGGTTGTTCCCGGCTCCTCGCAGGTTGTTATCTTCGGCTCGATGTTCATCTCGGTTCTTGCAAAAGCAGGGGTTGACCCCCTTATCGCAGGCGCAATGCTTCCCTGCATTTGCGGAGTTATGTGCGGAATCACTCCTCCTTTGGCTCTCGGCCTTTATGCGGGAATGTCGATTGCGGAATCGGATTTCTCCAAAACGGTCAAGAACGACTGGTGGTGGGTTGCGGCTCAGTTTATTCTGCAGGTCGTAGTCCTTATGGGCTGGTTGCCGATAATAGGAATGTAAGGAGGAAACAAAAATGAAAAAAACACTCGAAAAAATCAGCAACGTTTTAAGAAAGATTTTCGGCTATGGCATAATCGTTTCCCTCTTCGGCGGCGGGCTTACCTTCTTCGGCTTCGTTGCGGCGCTTATAATCGGCGGAGAAACCGCAACCGAAATCTGCCTCTTTATTTCGGGCAAGATTATCCCTGTTATAATCTATATTTCAACCATTATGGTTTTCCTCGGCATTGTTGCTATGTATTTAAAGGGCGAGGTTGCGCTGACCTCTAACAAGAAAAAGTCCTCAAAGCACGAGGGTGAAATGTAATTCATTTTTTAATTAAAATTTCGGGCATCTTCAGCTTTTTGAAGATGCCTTTTTTGTGCCGTATAACGTCGATATTTGCTGATTGACATTTTTTGCGCTATGTGTTATAATTACTCTGTTATAATGGGTGCTTTGGGGGCACTCGTTAATATCAATCAAAAAAGGAGACTTTTTACCATGGAAAAATTATTAGAAATCTTAAAATCAATCAGAAGCGATATTGACTTCGAAAACGAAAAAAAGCTTATCGACGATGGTATTCTTGATAGCTTTGATATCGTTGGTATAGTTGCAGAGCTCTGCGAGGAATACGACGTTACCATCACCGTTGATATGCTCGAGCCTGAAAACTTCAACAGCGCTGAGGCTATGCTCGCTCTCATCGACAAACTTCTCGACGAGGAATAATCAAAAGGTTAAAAATTTCAGAAAGTTATAAAAATATTTATTTTAATAAGAGTGAATTGATATGGCTTTATATTCATTAAAATTTTTGGCATTTATTGCCATTGTTGCTTTTGTTTATTATATCGTTCCAAAGAAATTCCAATGGTCGATATTGCTTGTTGCAAGCTATGGCTTCTATATTGCAAGCGGAATCGAAAACCTTGCTTATATTTTGTTCACAACGGTTTTCACCTTCCTTTCAGCGCTTTATATGCAGCGCTTGAGGGACAAGCAGCAGCTTAAAATAGAAGCTCTCGGCGAAGACGCAACCAAGGATCAAAAAAGAGAGCTCAAAAAGGAAGTTCAAAGAAAGGTGCATACCGTTCAGGTTGTAACAGTTCTTGTAAACCTTCTCGTTTTGGCGGCTATCAAGTGCCTCAATCTCGTGATTGGCGGGCTCAATGATGCCTTCGCTCTTTTCAAATGGGATGCTTCCATGCCTCTCATTAATATTATAGTTCCCCTTGGTCTTTCTTATTACACCTTCAACTGTATCGGATACCTTATCGACGTTGGCAGAGGCAAGCACGCCGCCGAAAGAAACATTGGCAAGTTCGCGCTTTTCACATCCTTCTTCCCCTCCATCGTTCAAGGTCCGCTTTTCCGCTATAACGACGTTGGCGTTCAGCTGACTCAGAATCATTCCTTCGATTATGACAACGTGAAATATGGCGCTCAGCTTATTCTCTGGGGCCTTTTCAAGAAGCTTGTTATTGCGGATAGAGTTGCTCCCGTTGTTAAGCACATTTTCGCCGACGGCTTTGAATACACAAACGGTTCGCAGATTTTCTTCGGCGTTTTGATGTATTCCTTCCAGATTTACGGCGATTTCTCGGGCGGAACGGATATAACCCGCGGAACGGCGCAGATGTTTGGCATTGAATTGCCGCTAAACTTCGAGCGCCCCTTCTTTGCAACCTCGATGGCAGACTTCTGGCGCAGATGGCATATGTCCTTGGGAGCTTGGATGAGAGAATTTGTTTTCTTCCCGATAATGCTCTGCAAGCCTGTTACTGCTATCAGCAAAAAATTCCGTAAGTATTTCGGCCCTCACGCTGCTAAGATGGTTCCTTCCGTTGCAGCTCCGATGGTTGTTTTCTTCCTTATAGGAATATGGCATGGCGTTACGTGGCAGTATATAGTTAATGGTTTGTATAATGCAATCCTCATTTCATCAACCGTTGCTTTAACCCCCTTCTATGAAAAGCTTGCCAAATGGCTTCATATCAATACCGAAGCCTTCAGCTGGCGCCTTTTCCAGATGCTCAGAACCTTCGGGCTTCTCTGTATTTCGAGAATTATCGTTAAAGCGCCGAGTCTCGGCGAAGCCTTTAACATGATAAAAACCATGTTCACGTCCGTTAACCTCGGCTTCTTAACGGGAAGAGACGGAGAAATCTTTACTTATGGCCTCGATAAAAGCGGAATGGCCATTCTGATTCTCGCCATTGTCCTCTTGCTCGTTATCGGAATATTGCAGGAAAGCGGAATGAAAATCAGAGAAACGCTTGCAAAACAGAACCTTGTTTTCCGTTGGGGCTTGATTCTTCTTTTGCTCGCCTTCATAATAGTGTTTGGCGTTTACGGCCCTGCATACGATGCAAGCGCCTTCATTTACGGACGTTTCTAAGGCTGGTGCGAGGTGAAAATTATGACTAAAAAACAATTTTTAAGATTTGTTGGCTTCAGCCTTGTTCTGGTTATGATGCTTGTTCTTATGTGTGACCTTTTTGAGGTTCAGAACACTAAGAACTACGATAGAAACATGTATACCTACAGAAACCTCGATGAGGACGTTGTTGATGCGGTTTATATCGGAACCAGCGGCGCCGACAGATATTGGCTCGCGCCGAAGGCTTATGAGGAATATGGCCTTTCGCTTTATAACCTTTCCTTCGATGCCTTCCCCGCTTGGCTTTATACCAACGCTTTGGACGTTGCCACGTCCGAGCAGGATCCCGAGCTTATCGTTCTCGATACCCGCGCTTTTTATCAGGATAATACCGATTTTGACCATATCGACGTCCGCGCAAGAAGATATCTCGATTCGCTTCCGTTCTTCAGCATGGACCGCATAGAGGCGGCATTCAAAACCATGAAATATATGAAGCGCATTGATAAGAGTCAGCCGAGCTTTGATGCATCTTATCTATTATCCTTCATCAGATATCACGGCAAATGGGCGGATGATTATTCGCTTTATGAGAACCTCGGAAGCTATGAGCAGGAATACGGTAGCTTCTTTATGTCGGGCGGTCGTTCTGTAAGGCAAACTCCTCACGAAAAGATCTATTTCGATTCTAAGAATTTTATCGATCTCGATCCCATTTGCGAAGAAGCTCTTTACGACGTAATCGAATACATCCGCGAAAAGGATCTCAAGGTTCTTTTCGTTGATACTCCTCAGTTCCTCGATCCCGATGAGCTTGGCCGCGCCAACACCGTTTTCAAGATCCTCGAGGAAGAAAAGCTCGATTATATCCATTATTATAAGATGGATTCTGATGAATTCACAATCGACCTTAACAACGAAACCGATTATTACGACGAAAGCCACGTTAACTACTACGGCGCAGAAAAATATACCGAGGTTTTCGCAAAATATTTGGTTGAGAACTATGATTTGCCCGATAGAAGAATCAAATCCGAGAAAAATGCAAATGCTCAGAAATTCTGGGAAGGCAAATATCAGGCGGTTTTGGATAAAATTGCAAAATTAGAAGAGAAACGAGATTCAAAATAAACTCGTTTTTCCTAAAACATAATAAAATTAATGCAAATGCACAAAGTCCTGCCATCCGCGGATTTTGAGCTTTGCTAAAAGCGGAGGCAAAAATTATGCTTAATTCGATAGCGCTTATCATTCAAGAAAAAGCAAAAGAGAATCCTAATCAAACAGCGATCGTTGTCGGCGAAGAGAAATGCTCCTATTCTCTCCTTGCCGAAATGAACAGAAAAGCAGCCCTTTTCCTTAAAGAAAACGGGCTCAAAGAGGGAGACAGAATTGTTGTTGAAGCCGACCATATCCTTTCTTACGTTTATATATGGTATGGTATTCAGCTTCTCGGCGCAACCTTTGTTCCTGTTGAAAAAAATACCCCGAGCCTTCGCGTTAAAGAAATCGCTGACGAGCTCGAGGCCGCTAAAATTATAACCCTTTCCTCTCGCGAGGATTTAGAAGGCGCTTGGGCTCTTGATGAAATCATCAAGGAAATTGAAAATAAGGAAGATTCCTTCGAGCCTACCGCACCGAAGGATGATAGCCTTGCTGAAATCCTTTTCACTACCGGCACCACGGGCAAATCAAAGGGCGTTATGGTTTCCTATTCCAACCAGATAAACATTGCTTTGGCAGGAATCGAAACCACCAATATTCAGCCCGATAACATCTGGCTTATCCCGACTCCTATGAACCACGCCGCAGGCCTTCGCAAGGTTCATATCGCGATGGCTGTTGGAAGCTCGGTTGTTTTGCTCGAAGGCTTCCGCAACTTTAAGCAATATTTCGCAACGATTCATGAGCATAACGTTACTTCTCTCTACCTTCCCCCCTCCGCCATTCATCTGCTTTTGGCGGTGGCTTCCAAGGATTTGGAGGCTCTCGCGGGTCAGCTGAGATTTATCTATTCAAGCTCAACCGCATATCCCGAAACCGATAAGGAGAAGATGCGCAAGCTTCTTCCCAACGTTTATATGTATAACTGCTTCGGATGCTCCGAGGCGGGCGTTGTTTGTACCGATGAATTCTGCGTTTCGGGCGGCTCGAAATACGCGGGCAGCGTTGGAATCCCCAATTCTTATAGCGAAATTGTTATTTTGGATGAGGATGGAAACGAGATCAAGGATTCATCCCCCGAAAAAACAGGTCTTTGCGCTATCAGAAGTAAATCTGTTATGCAAGGCTATTGGAACGAGCCTGAGCAGACCGCAAAGGCGCTCAAAAACGGTATGCTCGTTATGAGCGATATCTGCTATTTTGCAGAAAACGGCGAGCTTGTTCTCGTTGGAAGAAGCAACGACACCATTAATCTCGGTGGCCTCAAGGTTGCTCCTTTGGAGGTTGAAGAGGTTGTTATGCGAGTTGATTGCGTTGATGAATGTCTTCTCGTTCCATTGGTAAGAGGCGGAAACACCGCGCTCAAGCTTTTGGTTGTTCTGAAAGAGGGCTATGAGCTCGATGAAAAGGCAATCCGCGATACAATCGCCCTCAAGCTCGAGCCTTATAAAATGCCTAAACAAATCATTGCTATCGATGAAATCATCAAAACCTTCAACGGCAAAACCGACCGCAAGCAGATGATTTCCTTATATGGTAAATAATAAATAATTATTTGCGGCACCCTCCGTTTTTTTTGGAAGGTGCCGCATTTTCCATAAATAGAGATTTATTTTGAACAAATAAAAAAGGGATTGTGTCCATCAAAGGCACAATCCCTTTTAATTATATTATCAGCTTTTCGCAATTAGCAAACGCCTTGCCACATCATAGCATCAGCAACCTTCAAGAAGCCTGCGATGTTTGCGCCTGCAACGAGGTCACCCTTCATGCCGTATTTCTCGGCTGCATCATAGGAAGCCTTAACGATATTCTTCATAATCTGCTGCAATTTTGCGTCAACCTCTTCTGCAGTCCAGCTATATCTCATAGAGTTCTGGCTCATCTCAAGGCCCGAAACTGCAACGCCACCTGCGTTAACAGCCTTGGAAGGAGCGATAACTGCGCCGCTTGCCTTAATGATTTTGAATGCTTCTTCGGTTGTGGGCATATTTGCAACTTCAATATAATATTTAACGCCGTTTGCTACGATCTTCTTTGCATCCTCAGCGCCAACCTCGTTCTGAGTTGCGCAAGGCATAACAACGTCAACCTTAACGCCCCAGGGTCTCTCGCCGGGATAGAAAGGAACGCCGAATTTATCAGCATAATCCTGAACCTTATCGCGGCAGGAAGCGCGCATCTCAAGCATAAAGTTGATCTTTTCTTCGGTATTGATGCCGTCCTCATCGTAAACGTAGCCATCAGGACCGGAAATGGTTACAACCTTACCGCCAAGCTCGGTAATCTTCTTAACAGTTCCCCAAGCAACGTTACCGAAGCCCGAAACTGCGAAGGTCTTGCCCTTGATATCTTCGCCGAGGATTCTGAGAACCTCTGCGGTATAATAAACTGCGCCAAAGCCTGTTGCCTCAGGGCGAATAAGCGAACCGCCTGAAGGAACTGCTTTACCTGTTAAAACGCCGGTGAACTCATTTCTGAGTCTCTTATACTGGCCGAAGAGATAGCCAACCTCACGTGCGCCAACGCCGATATCACCTGCAGGAACGTCGGTATCGGGGCCGATATGTCTCTGGAGCTCTGTCATAAAGCTCTGGCAGAAGCGCATAACCTCTCCATCGCTCTTGCCTCTGGGGTCAAAGTCAGAACCGCCCTTGCCACCGCCCATGGGGAGGCTTGTAAGGCTGTTTTTGAAGGTCTGCTCGAAGCCGAGGAACTTAATGATAGAAGCATTAACAGACGGATGGAAGCGGAGGCCGCCCTTGTAAGGACCGATAGCGCTGTTGAACTGAACGCGGAAGCCACGGTTTACCTGAACGTTGCCATTGTCATCAACCCAGGGAACGCGGAAGAAGATCTGGCGCTCGGGCTCAACAATTCTCTCCATGATGCCCTTTTCGATATATTCGGGGCTCTTTTCGAGAACGGGCTCGAGGGATTCGAGAACCTCTCTTACTGCCTGATGAAACTCGGGCTCGCCGGGGTTACGCTTTTCAACGCGCTCCATTAAGTCGTTAAGATACTGATTTTTGAAACTCATTTCAATCACCCTTTTTTAAGAATTTGATTTTTTGATTTAATAATTATACCACTTTACCTTAATAAAATAAAGACGATATAAAAAATTGATTCAATTTCTCACATTTTTAAGTTTAAAACCTAATTTAATTAAAATTATAAAGCAAACTTTATTGATTATTTAAGCTTTGCAAGGATCAAAGCTTAAGTTTTTAGCAAAAACTTGATTTTATTAAGAATCAGTTGTTTCCTTTTCCGCCTCGTAGGTTATGAAAACACGGGTATTAAAGGCAAAAAGCGAAACGGAGCCCGTATCGGTTTTCCATATTTCAGTTGAGGTATCGTTATCCTCCTCAATCTCATAAATCTCATCAAAATGCTTGCGAAGGTCCTCAACGAGGTCCTTCATAACGCCTTCCTCTTGCTCGACCGACAGCCTTACTGCCGCAAGCTTATCATCGAGGAAATCGAAATGAAGCTCCAGAACGTTCGCTCCAAGCTCCTCTAAATAATCAACCTCAACGTCTTCGGGGGCTTCTGCGGAATAGGTTACATTCTCGCTTGTTTCCTTGAGGAGATAATTGACCGAATCGTTGACCTCAGCCAGGCTCATTCCCCATTTTGTTCCTTCAAAATAACCGCTTCCATCCTCGCTGCTACAGGCAGAAAAAAGGAAGCAAAGAGCCAAAAACAAGGCTATAATTTTAGATTTTTTCATAAATCTGCTCCTTTAAAAATCATCTTTTTCGCTGGAGTTTTCTGCAACAAGCCTCCGCAGCTCGTCCATTCGGCGGTCAAGCCGAGAGGAAAGCTCCGCGCAATCGCTCAGCTCTTTTCTCATATCATCGGTGAAGCTGAAATCCTTCTTGTAATAAAGCTGATGCTCAAGGCTTGCCCAAAAGTCCATCGCGATGGTGCGAAGCTGAACCTCAACCTTCATTATTCGCTTTTCATGAGCCAAGAAAATCGGAACGGTTACGATAAGATGCAGGCTTCTGTATCCGTTTTCCTTCGGATTTTTTATGTAATCGCGGCGCTCGATAAGCTCGATATCATCCTGAGAAAGCAGAGCCTCCGCGATTCTGTAAACGTCCCTCTCGAAGGAGCAGACCACTCGCACCCCCGCAATATCATGTATTCCGTTCTCAATATTCCCGAGCGAAAACGGAATGCCCTTTCTATCGCATTTTTCCTTGATGCTGATGGGCTTTTTGAGTCGGCTTTTGATGCTCGAAATCGGGTTTCTGTCGAGCCTTAAAGAAAACTCCTCGTTAAGAACGTTGAGCTTGGTTTCTATCTCCATAATGGCGCATCGGAAGTATGCCATCAGGGTGTTGTAATCCGTGATGGCAGCCCTACCTTTTTCGAGCCTTTCTTCATCGAAAAACTCCTCAAGCTCTCTTAATTCTTCATTTTTTGAAATTGCTTTTTCTTTCATTTTTCCTCTTTAAGCCTTGAAAAACTCAAAAACTGTTCTATGGGTCATATAAACGTCAAACTTTGCAACAACCTCGAAGGGAGAATGCATCGAGAG